>NZ_JBHYIK010000141.1:0-9557 GCF_042739735.1 Amycolatopsis sp. NPDC059027
TCGCGGGTCTCGCGTCGTGAGCCGTGAGTGCCACATCGGTTCCGCAACCGGGTCGCGCACGGGGATCCACCGGTGTTCGGATGAGGCCAGCACGGCTTGTGTCCACAGAGGACCCTCGTGCCGCACGCCGAGAGTGCTCCGTCGTGTCGGACCTGCCTCGTTTTGTTACGGCTCCGTCGGGGTGTTCGGCGGGCGCGGGAACGCCGGGGCTGTGGGGAGGGTGTTGTTCTTGGGCTCGTGGTGGCGAAGGGCTTCGCGGAGCGGTTGTGCCTGTCGCGGCGACCCCACCAACTCGCCCGACGAAAAAGAAAAACACGAGAAAGACGCACACCGGAGAGCGCCCCGCACACGCGGAGGGGGGGGGTGGCCAGGGGCGGGGGCGCCGGCCGCGCGCGCCCGCGGCGGGCCCCCCGCCGGCCCGGCCCCCCCCCCCCCCCCCCCCCCACAAAGGTGGGACGCCCGGTCACGCTGTGCCGGTGTCGTGAACCGGTGGGCCAGGGCGATCGTCGCGGATGTGTCACCGAGAGCACTCGGCGCCCGTCCCGGCTCCCCGCCGCGCGAAGGTATGCCCCGATGCTTGCCCGGAATGATGCCGGATCGAGTCCGAATTGCTGGTATCCGTAAGCGGTTATCGCGCTCCTTGTGTGGAAGTAAATAACGGGATACTGGCTACGATTGTGGCCGAATCATCACGGATTATTCCCGTGATCCGCCAAACAGGTGAGAGTGGACGGCAATTCATGAGAAGTGTGTCACACTGGAATTCGAGGGGTTCCGCCGGTGTCTCCGTGAGGCCGCGAATGCGACTCGCGGAAGTTCGGTTTTGCTGACACGCCAACGTTTTTCTGTTACCCGGAAATGTTGGTGTGTTCGTGTCCGCCTGCTGGCGTGAGCCGTTTTCGTGCCCAGGTTCGAGGAGGAAACAATGCGCTATCGACCTCTCGGGTCGGATCCGGTCGACCCACGGCTCGGGCGTTTCGTGCCGGACGACTGGCAGCACGTGGAAAGGTATCCGCTGACCGCGCTGCCCGCCGAGGAACGGCCGTCGAGCGCGCCGGTCGTCCTCGGCATCAACTGGTACAGCGAATTCGATCACCCCGAGCAGGACAAGACCTCCGGCGAGTACTTCATCGCCAAGGGTGGCGCCAAGTCGCTGACCACCGTGCGTGGTGGACACTGTGTGTGCCTGGAGCCGGGCGGCGCGCCGGACACCGACGCGTGGTACGCCTTCTACAACCAGGGGCACGAGGGTGCCTGCGTCGGCTTCGGCTGGTCGCGCTGCATGTCGATCTTCAACGGCGACGAGTACACCGCGCGCTGGCTGTGGGACGCGGCGAAGAAACGCGACGAATGGCCGGAGACCAACCCCGGCGACGAGAACGGCACGTCGGTGCGGGCCGCGGCGCAGGTGCTCAAGGAGCTGGGCCACGTGCTCTGGAACGAGGCGTACGCCAACGACGACTGGCACAAGCGCGAGAGCTACGTCCCGGAAGTCAAACAGGGCATCAAGGCCTTCCGCTGGGCGAAGACGGTCGAAGACGTCCACGCCGTGCTCGGCAACAAGCGGGCCGACGAGCTCGGCGCGGTCCCGATCCTCAACTCGTGGGGTCCGAACTACCCGCACCGGACCTACCTCCCCGACGACGTCCTCGCCCGGTTGATCGGCGAGGACGGCGAGATCGCCGTCCCGACCGATCGCTGAGTTTCCCCCGCAGGACCGTGAAGGCCTCCTTACCGGCGTTGGGCGCCGGTAAGGAGGCCTTCACGGCATGGGCGCCTGTTCTCCTGTGCGGGGGTGTGTGAGCCGCTCGCCGCTGTCTCCGGTCGCGAATTCATCACGAACGGTGTGCTGTAGCGGCAGGTCAACGGCTTGTCCGGCGTGTCATGCGACACCGGCTTTCCCTGCCTGAATCCATGCAGTACTGTCCGGGTCCGACGGGGAACGATGGTGTTTCCTGTGGGAAAATGTTCACTTCCGGAGGTGGCCGGGTGTACGGCGGTGTAGTGCTGGCCGATGCGAACCTGCGGCTCGACGCGAGTCCCATCGACTACATCCTGTTGGCGTTCTACTTCGTACTGGTGCTCGGCATCGGTTATCTGGCGCGCAAACAGGTTTCGAGCAGCATCGACTTCTTCCTCTCCGGGCGGTCGCTCCCGGCGTGGGTGACCGGGCTGGCGTTCATCTCGGCGAACCTCGGCGCGGTCGAGGTCATGGGCATGTCGGCCAACGGCGCCCAGTACGGCCTGCCGACCGTGCACTACTTCTGGATCGGCGCGATCCCGGCGATGCTGTTCCTCGGCATCGTGATGATGCCGTTCTACTACGGCTCGAAGGTGCGCAGCGTCCCGGAGTTCATGCGCCGCCGGTTCGGCAAACCCGCGCACCTGGTCAACGGCATCAGCTTCGCGGCCGCGCAGGTCCTCATCGCGGGCGCGAACCTGTTCCTGCTGGCCAGCGTCGTGAACCTGCTGCTGGGCTGGCCGATCTGGGTGTCGATCATCATCGCCGCCGTCATCGTGCTCTCCTACACCGCGCTCGGCGGGCTGTCCGCGGCGATCTACAACGAGGTGCTGCAGTTCTTCGTGATCGTCGCCGCGCTGCTGCCGCTGACGATCATCGGCCTGGTCAAGGTCGGCGGCTGGCAGGGTCTTGTCGACAAGGTCACCGGCAGCCCCGGCGGATCCGCGCAGCTGCACTCGTGGCCCGGTGACAACCTGACCGGCTTCGGCAACAACTTCCTGTCCGTGCTCGGCCTCGTCTTCGGTCTCGGCTTCGTGCTCTCCTTCGGCTACTGGACGACGAACTTCGTCGAGGTCCAGCGCGCGATGGCGTCGAAGAGCATGTCCGCCGCACGGCGTACGCCGATCATCGGCGCCTTCCCGAAGATGCTCGTCCCGTTCATCGTGATCATCCCCGGCATGATCGCCGCGGTCACCGTGTCCGAGTACGTCAAGGACAAGCAGGTCCTGCTCGACGGCGGCACCGCCGAAAGCGGCGTGACCTTCAACAACGCGCTCCTGCTGCTGATGCGTGACCTGCTGCCCAACGGCATGCTCGGCGTCGCGATCGCCGGTCTGCTCGCGTCCTTCATGGCGGGTATGGCGGCGAACCTCAGCTCGTTCAACACCGTGTTCACGTACGACATCTGGCAGACGTACGTGAAGAAGGACAAGCCGGACGACTACTACCTCAAGCTCGGCCGCGGCGTCACGGCCGGTGGCACGGTGCTGGCGATCGGGACCGCGTTCATCGCCTCGAACTCCGGCAACATCCTGAACTACCTGCAGGATCTGTTCTCCTTCTTCAACGCGCCGCTGTTCGCCACGTTCATCCTCGGCATGTTCTGGAAGCGCATGACGCCCACCGCGGGCTGGCTCGGCCTCGTCCTCGGTACCGCCTCGGCGATCACCGTGTGGACGCTGTCGCAGACCGGCGTGCTCGGGCTCAAGGGCCAGGGCACCAGCTTCGTCGCCGCCGGGACGGCGTTCGTCGTCGACATCGTGATCAGCGTCGCCGTCTCGCTGGCGACGCGGCCGAAGCCGGACAGTGAGCTGGTCGGGCTGGTGTACTCCCTGACCCCGCGGGACTCCCTCAAGCACGACGACACCGGCGAGAACGCGGGCTGGTACCGCAAGCCGGGCCTGCTCGCGGGCATCGTGCTGATCCTGACCATCGCGCTGAACATCATCTTCTAGGAGGTCCGCATGGCACACGAGTCCGCGCGGCCGCGCAAGGCGGGCGCCTTCGACATCAGGCTGATCATCGCGCTGCTGATCGGCGTCTACGGCGTGGTGCTCACGGTGATGGGCATCGCGTTCACCACCGAGGCCGACCGTGCCAAGGCGGCCGGGGTGAACATCAACCTGTGGGCCGGGATCGGCATGCTGGTGTTCACCGCGTTGTTCGTGCTCTGGGCGGTACTGCGGCCGATCACGGTTCCGGCCGAGGCCGTGGACGCACCCGCCGAGGGGGAATAGCCGGGTTGTCCGGACAACGGCGAGCACGTCCGGCTACCGTGCACGACGTGTTCGCTGACGTCCGAAGCAGCCGGTTCTTCCCGGCCGCCGGGGTGGCCGCCGCGCTCGCGCTGGTGGTCACCGCCTGCGGCGGCGGGGACCTCGGCAAGTCCAACTATCCCCGCACGACGGTGCCCGCGGCGAACGCCGACAACGCGCCGAGTGGCCCGATCACGGACCCGGCCGTGGCGTCGGCGGCGTTGCGGCTGGTCCAGCCGTGCCAGTTCGTCGACAAGACCGCGCTGGCCTCGCTCGGCACCGTGGCGTCCGACCCGTCGCCGTCCTCGGTGACCTTCGACGAATGCCGGAACACGGTGAAAGACCCTGGCGGCAAGGAGATCCGGCTCTCGGTGAAGGTCGGTGGCGCGGTCACGTTCGCCGCGAACAACACCGCCGGCGCGCTCGGCGGGCTGCCGCTGGTCGTCTCGAAGGGCACGGACGGCGGCTCGTGCGACGTCAGTGTGCTCACCACCCGGGATCCCAACCTCGGCGTGACCTTCTCGGTCATCTACAACGGCGGCGACGCGTGCCGGGCCGGGCAGACCGCGCTCGATGGGGCCGTGAAGAAGCTGCACGCCTCGCCCGCGACGTACCCGTCGACGCCGGGCTCGGTACTTCCCGTCGACCCGTGCACCGCGCTGGACACCTCGGCGATCGACGCCGTGGCCAAGTCCGCGAACCAGCTCCCGACGTCGCTGCACTCCTGTGTCTGGGGGCTGGGCACCTCGGTCACCGTGACGTTGTTCCCCGGCCTCGCGCCCGCCGAGGGAAACGGGTTCACCAAGGTCGATCTCGGCGGCGGGATCACCGCGTACCAGAAACTCTCGACCACCTCCTCGGACTGCCGGGTCCAGTGGCGGCACCGGGAGTGGCAGGGCAAGCAGGTCGAGATCGCACAGGTTCAGTACCAGAACGTCGACGCCAAGTCCGGGCAGGACGACCCGTGCGGTAAAACGGTCACGCTGGCGAAGAACCTCGCGCAGAAGCTGCCCAAGGCCTGACGCCTGGCGGCGACGCGCCGGGGGCGGTAGGAAGAGGGCACCCCACCCACCGACGTGCTGGAGGCCGCCTTGAAGAAGATCATCAACGATCCGGCGACGGTGGTCGAGGAGTCGTTGCGCGGGCTCGCCGCGGCACACGCCGACATCCTGCGCGTCGAACCCGATCCGGCCGTGGTGATCAGGGCGGACGCGCCCGTGGCGGGGAAGGTGGCGATCATCTCCGGCGGCGGTTCCGGGCACGAGCCGCTGCACGGCGGGTTCGTCGGGCGCGGGATGCTCGACGCCGCGGTGCCCGGCGCGGTGTTCACCTCGCCGACTCCGGACGCGGTGCAGGCCGCGATCACCGCGACCACGGGCGATCCCGGCGCGCTGCTGATCGTCAAGAACTACACCGGTGACCTGCTCAACTTCGAGACCGCGGCGGAACTGGCCGGCGCAGAGGAACACGACGTGCGCAGCGTGGTCGTCGGGGACGACATCGCGGTCAAGGACTCGACGTACACCGCGGGCCGCCGGGGCGTCGGCGGCACCGTACTGCTGGAGAAGATCGCCGGCGCCGCCGCCGAACGCGGCGACACCCTGGACGAGGTGGAAGCGTTGGCGCGCAAGGTGATCGCCAACGTTCGCTCGATCGGGGTCGCGCTCACCGCGCCCACGGTGCCGCATGTGGGCGAGCCGAGTTTCGACCTCGGCGAGGACGAGATCGAGTTCGGCATCGGCATCCACGGGGAACCCGGCCGCGAGCGGATCCCTGCCGAGCCCGCCGACGCGCTCGTGGCCAGGATGCTCGAAGCCCTGGTCACCGATCTGCCCTTCGCCGACGGCGACCGGGTCCTGCTGTTCACCAACTCGATGGGCGGGACCCCGCTCGTCGAGCTGTACCTCGCGCACGGCATCGCCGAGCGGCTGCTGGCCGAGCGTGGGATCGTGGTCGAACGCAGGCTCGTCGGGCCGTACATCACGAGTCTGGAGATGCAGGGAATGAGTCTGACAGTGCTCAAACTGGACGACGAGCTGATCAGGCTCTGGGACGCGCCGGTGCACACCGCCGCGCTGCGGTGGGGGGTCTGACATGGGCTGCGACGCGACGAGGGTCGCCGCGGCGCTGCGGGCCGCGGCCGCGGTGGTGGCCGAGCACCGGGCCGAGCTGATCGAACTCGACCGGGCCATCGGCGACGCCGACCACGGCGAGAACATGAACCGGGGCTTCGAAGCGCTCGTGGCCGCGCTCGACGCCGGCGTGCCGGAAACGCCCGCGGCGGTGGCGAAACTCGCGGCCACCACGTTGATCTCGAAGGTCGGTGGGGCGGCGGGACCGTTGTACGGCACGGCTTTCCTGCGTGCCTCGGGCAAACTCGGCACGAGCGACGAGGTCGATGTGCCCACGCTCATCGAGGCGTTGAAGGCGGCGCTGGAAGGCGTTCAGGCGCGGGGCAAGGCCGTCGTGGGCGACGCGACCATGGTGGACGCGCTGGCCCCCGCGGTCGAGGCCGCCGCGACGGGCGGCGATCTCGCCGCGGCGCTGACCGCCGCCGCGGACGCCGCCGACCGCGGTGCGGAGTCCACAGTGGATTTGGTGCCCCGCAAGGGAAGGGCCTCGTACCTCGGGGAACGCGCGGTGGGGCATATGGATCCCGGCGCGCGTTCGACGGCGCTGCTGCTGCGCGCGTTCGCGGAGGCCGCCCGGTGAGCGTGGGAATCGTGCTCGTGTCACACAGCGCGCGGCTGGCCGAAGGACTCGCCGAACTGGCCGCCCAGATGGCACCCGACGTCACCATCGTGCCCGCCGGGGGACTGCCGGGCGGGGGCATCGGCACCGACTACGACGAGGTCGTCGCCGCCACCCAGCGCGCCGATTCCGGCGCCGGGGTCGTGCTGCTCTACGACCTCGGCAGCGCGCAGATGACCGCCGAACTCGCGGTGGAGACGCTGGCCGACCCGTCCGCCGCGGTGGTCGTGGACGCCCCGCTGGTCGAGGGTGCGGTCGCGGCCGCCGTCGCCGCGCAGGGTGGCGCCGACCGCAAGGCCGTCGCCGAAGCCGCCGCGGCGGCAGGTGTGCCCGAGGATCTCGTAGCCGCGACGCCAGTCGAGGGCGGCGAGACGATCGAGCTCACCCTGCACAACGACGTCGGCCTGCATGCCCGGCCTGCCGCGGTGCTGGTGCGCAGCCTCGCCGGGTTCGACGCCGAGGTCTCGGTGCGCCTCGGCGAGCAGGAGGCTGACGCGCACAGCGTGCTGGCACTGATGTCCCTCGGCGCTCGGCAAGGCGACCGGATCGAGATCCGCGCCAGCGGCCCCCAAGCCACCGAAGCCCTCGCCAAGGCCCGCGAACTCGTGGACACCAACTTCGGCGAGTAGCCGCTTCGCCGTGTCGTCCGTTCTGGTACGCGAGCCGGCTGCGCCGGTACGCGAGCCGTCGATGCGGGTGCGCGTTTCGCCGGTTCGGGTACGTGTACCGGTTTCATCTGACTCGATTCGGAGGGTGACAGACCCTGTTCCGATGGCCGGGGCGTGGCAGTATGCGGAGCAAACTACTAGCGAGTAACCTCCGGAGGCCTCCATGGCGCGGGACATCTCGACGGTCGGTGTGATCGGCTTGGGCACGATGGGCGCCGGCATAGCCGAGGTATTGGCCCGCAGCGGCCTGGACGTGATCGCGGTCGAACTCGACGATTCGTGCGTCGCTCGCGGCCGTGGGCATCTGGCGCATTCGACCGAACGGGCGCTGTCCGGCGGCAAACTCGACGAAGCGGCCCGCGACGCCCTGCTCGGCCGGATTCGGTACACGACGTCGCTGTCGGATCTGTCCGATGTGGACCTTGTGATCGAGGCGATCCCGGAGAACCTGGGCGCGAAGGCGGATGTCTTCTCTCAACTGGACAAGATCACCCGCCCGGACGTGGTGTTCGCGTCGAACACGTCGTCGCTGTCGATCACCGAGATCGGCGTGCACACCGCGCGTCCCGGCAAGGTTGTCGGCATGCACTTCTTCAACCCCGCTCCGGTGCTGAAACTGGTCGAGGTCGTGCGGACCGTGGTGACCGAGCCCGAGGTGGTCGCCGACGTCGTGGCGTTCGCAGAGCGGCTGGGCAAGGTGCCGGTGGTGATGGGCGACCGCGCCGGGTTCATCGCGAACGCGTTGTTGTTCGGGTACCTCAACCACGCGGTTCGGATGTACGAGCAGCGCTACGCCACGCGCGAGGATCTCGACGCGGCGATGCGCTTCGGCTGCGGGTACCCGATGGGCCCGCTGGCCTTGCTGGACCTGATTGGCCTCGACACCGCCTACGAAATCCTCGACACGATGTACCACCAGTCGCGCAACCGGCTGCACGCGCCGGCGCCGCTGCTGAAGCAGATGATCACCGCGGGCCTGCTCGGCCGCAAGACCGGTCGCGGTTTCTACACCTACGACGCGCCGGACTCGCCGACCGTGGTCGCCGACGAGGCTTCGCGTTCGTCCACTGTGGACGCGGCTGCCGCGCGCGAGGTGCGCAAGGTCGGCGTCGTGGGCACCGGCACGATGGCGACCGGCATCGCGGAGGTGTTCGCCAAGCGCGGCTTCGACGTCGTACTGCGGGCCAGGAGCCAGGAAAAGGCCGATGCCTCGGTCGCGCGGGTGAAGAAGTCGCTCGACAAGGCCGTCGTCAAGGGCAAACTGTCCGAATCGGACGGTGTGGCCGCGCTGGCCAGGATCTCCCCGGTGACCGACTTCGAGCAACTGTCCGATGTGGACCTGGTGATCGAGGCTGTCGCCGAGGAACTGGCCGTCAAACAGGCGGTCTTCGCCGCGCTCGACGACGTCGTGCGGCCGGGCGCGATCCTGGCGACCACGACCTCTTCGCTCCCGGTGATCGAATGCGCCGCCGCGACCTCCCGCCCGTCCGATGTGGTCGGGCTGCACTTCTTCAACCCGGCCCCGGTGATGAAGCTCGTCGAGGTCGTCTCGACGATCGCCACCGCCCCCGACGTGCTCGCGACCGCGGACGCCGTGTGCGCGGCGGTCGGCAAGCACGCGGTGCACTGTGGGGACCGGGCGGGCTTCATCGTGAACGCGCTGCTTTTCCCGTACCTCAACGACGCGGTGAAGATGCTCGAAGCCCACTACGCGGACGCGGACGACATCGACACCGCCATGAAGGTCGGCTGCGGCCTGCCGATGGGCCCGTTCGAACTGCTCGACGTCGTCGGCCTGGACGTCTCCCTGGCCATCCAGCGGACGCTGTTCAACGAATTCCGCGAGGAGGGCTTCGCCCCGGCGCCCCTGCTGGAGCACCTCGTGACGGCCGGGCGCCTCGGCCGGAAAACCGGCAAGGGCTTCAAGGACTACTGACCACGCTCCGTAGCCGGTGCTTCCTGGCTGGCCGTCACACCTGCCTCACCCACCCCACCCGACACTCCTGGTGATAGCAAGGGACCTTTGCTATCGCTTGTCTCAACGCGAAGATAACGGCGTGTGTTTGCGATGGAGCGGCTGTTCCGGTCCGGCCGAACACGGGGTTTCAAACACCCCAATGTGGCGTTCGGTGCGTCCAACGC
>NZ_JBHYIK010000142.1:0-8285 GCF_042739735.1 Amycolatopsis sp. NPDC059027
CGTTGAACGTCCCCAACGGAGCGTTCGCGACGCCGAAGCAGCGTGCGAGCACGGGGAGGCGCACCACGAACCGGTGAACTCCGGCCGGAAGAGGACGACTCGCCGACCCGAAAGGGCAGAAATACCCGATTCCGCACAGCGGGAGACGGAAAATGTCGGTGGTGGGAGTTTCACTGGAACGGTGAGGAAAGGAGGCACCGCCATGATCGACGAGCTGAACCATCGTGAGCGGGCCACCCTGCGAGCCGTGGCTGGGGGCCATGCCGAAATCAGTTGCAGCTGCGAGCCGGACCTGTTCATCGACGGGCTCGCCTGTTGTGACCAGCTGACCGCGCATCGCTTGGCGCGGTTGGGTTTTGTCCGCCCCGCGAGAGCGGGTAAATGCGGGGAGCGGGTACCCGCTCTGCTGACCGACAAGGGATCTTCGGCGCTGGCCGGGCCGGACTCGGTCGCCGCGTAGGGAACCGCGGGGAAATCGGTTGCCCCGGGAATGAACGACACCGCAGCATTGTGCGGTGGAGTCATTCCTGGAAACCGCTCGTCTCGTCCTCCGGCGGTTCACGATCGAGGATGTCGACGCCATGTACGCGCTCGACAACGATCCGCGCGTCACGCGGTTCGTCAACGGCGGCGCGCCCGTCGACAGGGCGTACATCGCCGAGGACCTGATCCCGCACTACCTCACGTACTACGAGCGGTTCGAGGGCTACGGGTTCTGGGTCGCGGAAGAGCGAGCCGGCGGGACGTTCCTCGGCTGGTTCCACTTCCGGCCCGAGGAAGGCGCGCCCGCCGACGAACCCGAGCTGGGCTACCGGCTCAACCACGACGCGTGGGGCAAGGGCTACGCCACCGAGGGCTCGCTCGCGCTGCTGCACAAGGGATTCACCGAACTCGGCGTATGCCGCGCGGTCGCTTACACCATGGCGGTGAACAAGCGCTCACGCCGGGTGATGGAGAAGATCGGCATGCGCTTCGTCCGGACCTTCCACGAGGAGTGGGCCGAATCGATCGAGGGCGCCGAGCACGGCGAGGTCGAGTACGCGATCACCCGCGCGGAGTGGGCGAATCGGCCTTGACCCACCGCTCGCCTCGCTCGCGGGCCACCGCCTCGCCGCCGGTGAGGTCGGCCAGCCAGCCGTGGAACGGCTCACACTGACCCGTGCCGAGCCCGATCTCGAAGTGCGCGTTGTCGTCGAACCAGGAGTCGTGCAGCAGGTACGGCGAAGACCGCAGGTCGTTCTCCAGGCGCCCGGCACGGCCGTAGTCGACGGCGACCTCGACCAGGTGCAGCCGCCGGTACTCGGTGACACCGACGACGTCGAGCGCCTCGGCCACGGCCTGGCTGTACGCGCGGATCAGCCCGCCCGCGCCCAGCAGCACGCCGCCGAAGTAACGAGTGACGACGGCCACGGTGTCGGTCAGGTCGCGGCGCCGCAACACCTCCAGCATGGGCGTGCCCGCTGTGCCCGCGGGCTCACCGTCGTCGCTGGAGCGCTGGGTACGCCCGTCCGGCCCGAGCACGAAGGCGTGGCAATGGTGCCGCGCGCCGGGTTCGGCCTTGCGGCGCCGGGCGATCTCCTCGCGCGCGGCGTCCGCGGTGTCGACCGGGGCGAGCGCGCACAGGAACCGGGATCGCTTCACCTCGATCTCGTGCACCCCGGCACGAGCTACGGACAGGTAACGATCAGAACCGGTCATCCCGCCAGCTTCTCATCTCTCCCGCCCGCGTGAACACCCGGTGGCGCAGCACGTTTTCGCAGGTCAGCACGATTCCGCCGTACCTGCGAGCAAGAGGTTCCGTCGTATGGGGAGTACCCCGGGACCCGTCAACGTAAGCGTGGCATTTCCCACGCGCGGCCATCGACGTATGTCGATAACGGCGAATTCACACTATCGTCATAAGACCCGGCGAACCCGGGAGTAACACGCGTGCCCCTTGACTGGCCCCCACCACAGCGGCTCGTCACACCCGGGCGCGTGCGCAGCACCACCACAGTTCGGCCGCCCAATGCTGTGCGGTCCTCCCGATGTCCGTCCCAGGACGGCCGTACTCCCTTCGCGGATAACGGCCAGGACGACGTCTTCGCTCTCGACTGACCATCGCGGTCCCGGACCACTTTGTTAACTGGTTCTGCTCGAACCACCTAATGGAGTGTGTGCCGGTCGCGCCGACGCCTTGGGAGGCGGCCAGCCGTGACCCACCGTACTAGTTCCGTCCCCCATCCGGGGGAAGAGCAGGCCAAGGGCCTGTACCGCACCGAATACGAACACGACGCCTGCGGTGTCGCCTTCGTCGCCGACCTCCAAGGTCGCCGGGACCATGCGATCGTGGCCAAAGCACTTGTCGCACTGCGGAATCTGGAACATCGTGGGGCGCGCGGCGCCGAACCCGACACGGGTGACGGCGCGGGCCTGCTGATCCAGATCCCGGACGAGTTCTACCGCGCGGTCGTCGATTTCGACCTGCCCGACGCGGGCGCGTACGCGGTCGGAACCGCTTTCCTGCCGACCGACGAAAAACGGCGCGGCCGCGCGATGAGCGCCATCGAACGCATCGCGGGCGAAGAGGACATGCGCCTGCTCGGCTGGCGCGAACTGCCGGTCGACGCCGAACACGTCGGCCCGACCGCGGCCGAGACGATGCCGCACTTCACCCAGCTCTTCCTCGCCGGGCGCAGGAACAACCTCGACGGGCTCGCCTTGGAGCGCGCGGCCTTCTGCGTCCGCAAGCGCGCCGAACACGAGCTGGCCGAGGACGAGGTCTACTTCCCTTCCCTGTCCTCGCGCACGATCGTCTACAAGGGAATGCTCACCGAGCCGCAGGTCGAGAAGTTCTTCCTCGACCTCACCGACGAGCGCGTCACCAGCGCCATCGGCCTGGTGCACTCCCGCTTCTCCACCAACACGTTCCCCTCGTGGCCGCTGGCCCACCCGTACCGCTACGTCGCGCACAACGGCGAAATCAACACGTTGCGCGGCAACCGGAACTGGATGGACGCCCGCGAGGCGCTGCTCGGCACCGACCTGATTCCCGGTGACCTCAAGCGGATCTACCCGGTCATCACCCGCGGCGCGAGCGACTCGGCTTCCTTCGACGAGGTGCTGGAGCTGCTGCACCTCGGCGGCCGGTCGCTGCCGCACTCGGTGCTGATGATGATCCCGGAGGCGTGGGAGAACCATCAGGAGATGGACCCCGCGCGCCGCGCGTTCTACGAGTTCCACTCGACGCTGATGGAGCCGTGGGACGGGCCGGCGCTGGTCGCCTTCACCGACGGCAGCCAGATCGGCGCGGTGCTGGACCGCAACGGCCTGCGCCCTGGCCGCTACTGGGTCACCGACGACGGCCTGGTGGTGCTCGCCAGCGAGGTCGGCGTGCTGGAGCTGGACCAGTCGACGATCGTCCGGAAAGGACGGTTGGAGCCGGGCCGCATGTTCCTCGTCGACACCGCCGAGGGGCGGATCATCGAGGACGAGGAGATCAAGACCGAGCTGGCCACCGCGCACCCGTACGACGAATGGGTCGACGCCGGGCTGCTGCGGCTGGAGGAACTTCCCGCGCGGGACCGCGAAATCCCGCTGCACGCGGCGCTCGTGCGCCGTCAGCAGGCGTTCGGCTACACCTCCGAGGAGCTCGAAACCATCCTCGAACCGATGGCCCGCACCGGCGCGGAGCCGATCGGCTCGATGGGCAACGACTCGCCGATCGCCACGCTCTCGAGCCGGTCGCGGCTGTTGTACGACTACTTCATCCAGCTGTTCGCGCAGGTGACCAACCCGCCGCTGGACGCCATTCGCGAGGAGCTCGTCACCGCGCTCGGCACCCAGCTCGGCGCGGAGCCGAACCTGCTGGACGCGAACGCCAAGTCGTGCCGCCGGATCGTGCTGCCGTTCCCGGTGCTGGACAACGACCAGCTCGCGAAGCTCGTGCACGTCAACGACGACGGTGATCTGCCGGAGTTCCAGGCGGTCACCGTGCTCGGCCGGTACAACGTGCACGGCGGCGGCGCGGCGCTGCTGGAACGCCTCGACGAGATCCGCGCCGAGGTGTCCGAGGCGATCGAGGACGGCGCGCGGCTGATCGTGCTGTCCGACCGCGGGGTCGACGAGGACCACGCGCCGATCCCCTCGCTGCTGCTCACCGGCGCGGTGCACCACCACCTGGTTCGCGAGAAGACCCGCACGCAGGTCGGCCTCATCGTCGAGGCGGGCGACGCGCGCGAGGTGCACCACATCGCGTTGCTCGTCGGCTACGGCGTCGCCGCGGTCAACCCGTACATGGCGATGGCGACGGTCGAGGAAATGGCGCTGCAGGGCCGGATTCCCGGGGTCACCGCGCAGCAGGCCACCCAGAACCTGATCAAGGCGCTGGGCAAGGGCGTGCGCAAGACGATGTCGAAGATGGGAGTGTCCACTGTGGCCTCCTACACCGGCGCGCAGATCTTCGAGGCGGTCGGGCTCGGCGAGGAGGTCATCGAGACCTGCTTCACCGGGACGACCTCGCGCCTCGGCGGCGTCGGCTTCGACACGATCGCCGACGAGGTCGCCCAGCGGCACCGCCACGCCTTCCCCGCCGACGGTTTCCACGCGAACCATCGCGAGCTGGAGACCGGCGCGGACTACCAGTGGCGCCGCGAGGGCGAGCCGCACCTGTTCAACCCGCAGACCGTGTTCAAGCTCCAGCACTCGACCCGCAGCGGGAAGTACGAGATCTTCAAGGAGTACACGAAGGCCGTCGACGACCAGTCCGAGAAGCTGCTGACGCTGCGCGGGCTGTTCGACTTCAAGTACGGCAAGCGCGCACCGGTGCCGATCGAGGAGGTCGAGCCGGTCTCGGAGATCGTCAAGCGGTTCGCGACCGGCGCGATCTCCTACGGGTCGATCTCGGCCGAGATGCACGAAACCCTGGCCATCGCGATGAACCGGCTCGGCGGCAAGTCGAACACCGGTGAGGGTGGCGAGGATCCGGAACGGCTCTACGACCCCGAACGGCGCAGTGCCGTGAAGCAGGTCGCGAGTGGACGGTTCGGGGTGACGAGCGAATACCTCGTCAACGCCGACGACATCCAGATCAAGATGGCGCAGGGCGCCAAGCCCGGCGAGGGCGGGCAGCTGCCCGGCCCGAAGGTGTACCCGTGGATCGCGAAGACGCGGCACTCCACGCCCGGTGTCGGGCTGATTTCCCCGCCACCGCACCACGACATCTATTCCATCGAGGACCTTGCCCAGCTGATCCACGACCTCAAGAACGCCAACCCGAAGGCACGCATCCACGTGAAGCTCGTGTCGGAGGTCGGCGTCGGGACGGTCGCGGCGGGTGTGTCGAAGGCTCACGCCGACGTCGTGCTCATCTCGGGCCACGACGGCGGGACCGGCGCGTCGCCGCTGTCATCCATCAAGCACGCCGGTGGCCCGTGGGAACTCGGGCTCGCCGAGACGCAGCAGACGTTGCTGGCCAACCGGTTGCGTGACCGGATCGTGGTGCAGACCGACGGTCAGCTCAAGACCGGCCGGGACGTCGTCGTCGCGGCGCTGCTCGGCGCCGAGGAGTTCGGCTTCGCGACCGCGCCGCTGGTGGTGTCCGGCTGCATCATGATGCGGGTGTGTCACCTCGACACCTGCCCGGTGGGCGTGGCGACGCAGAATCCGAAGCTGCGCGAGAAGTTCAGCGGCAAGGCCGAGTACGTGGTGAACTTCTTCGAGTTCATCGCCCAGGAGGTCCGGGAATACCTGGCGGAGCTGGGTTTCCGCTCGATCGCCGAGGCCGTCGGGCACGCCGAGTTCCTCGACAAGCGCAAGGCCGTCGAGCACTGGAAGGCGTCCGGTCTGGACCTGGCGCCGATCTTCCACGTGCCCGAGATGGCGCCCGCTGGGCTGCGGCTCCAGCAGACGCTGCAGGACCACGGGCTGGACAAGGCACTCGACAACACGCTGATCCAGCTCGCCGAGGGCGCGCTGAACTCCGGCGACAAGGTGCGGCTGGAACTGCCGGTGCGCAACGTGAACCGGACCGTCGGCACCATGCTCGGGTCCGAGCTGACCAAGCGCTGGGGCGGGGAAGGCCTGCCGGACGACACGATCGACGTCACCTTCACCGGCACGGCGGGCCAGTCGTTCGGCGCGTTCGTGCCGAGCGGGATCACGCTGCGGCTGGCCGGCGACGGCAACGACTACGTCGGCAAGGGCCTGTCCGGCGGGCGGATCATCGTGCGGCCGCCGCATGAAGCGACGTATGCGGCGGAGGAGCACATCATCGCCGGGAACGTCATCGGCTACGGCGCGACGAGCGGCGAGATCTTCATCCGCGGCAAGGTCGGCGAGCGGTTCTGCGTGCGCAACTCGGGCGCGCTGGCCGTCGTCGAGGGCGTCGGTGATCACGGCGGCGAGTACATGACCGGGGGCCGGATGGTGGTGCTCGGCCAGATCGGGCGCAACTTCGCGGCCGGGATGTCCGGTGGGATCGCCTACGTGCTCGACCTGCCGGCGCACCGGGTGAACCCGGAGATGGTGGACATCGATCCGCTCGACTCCGAGGACGTCGCGTTCCTGCGGTCCACTTTGGAGAAGTACTACAACGAAACGGAATCCGCTGTCGCGCGGGCCCTGCTGGCGGACTGGGACGCGGCCACCGACCGGTTCGGCAAGGTCATGCCGAAGGACTACAAACGAGTGCTCGCCGCTCAGGCGAAGGCCGAGCGGGATGGGCGTGACGTGAACGAGGCGATCATGGAGGCGGCTCATGGCTGACCCCAAGGGTTTTCTGACCACCCCGCGCGAAACGCCGAAGAGCCGCCCGGTGGATCTGCGGCTGATGGACTGGCGCGAGGTCTACGAGGACTTCGCGACGACGAAGCTCCAGAAGCAGGCCGGGCGCTGCATGGACTGCGGGATCCCGTTCTGTCACCAGGGTTGCCCGCTCGGGAACCTCATCCCGGAGTGGAACACCTTGACGTGGCAGGAAGACTGGCGCGAGGCGGCGGATCGGCTGCACGCGACCAACAACTTCCCGGAGTTCACCGGCACGCTGTGCCCCGCGCCGTGTGAAACCGCTTGTGTGCTCGGGATCAACGACGATCCGGTGACGATCAAGCGGGTCGAGATCTCGATCATCGACCGCGCCTTCGAGGAGGGCTGGGTCACCCCGCAGGTCCCGGTGACGAAGACCGGCAAGAAGGTCGCCGTCGTCGGTTCGGGGCCGTCCGGACTTGCCGTGGCGCAGCAGTTGACGCGCGCGGGCCACAGCGTCGTGGTCCTCGAGCGGGCCGACAAGATCGGCGGGCTGCTGCGCTACGGCATCCCCGAGTTCAAAATGGAGAAGTCCCGTTTGGACCGTCGGCTCGACCAGATGCGGGCCGAGGGCACGGAATTCCGGACCTCGGTGAACGTCGGCGTCGACGTCACCGCCGAGGAACTGCGGTCCGCCTACGACGCCGTGGTGCTCGCGGGCGGGGCGACGGCGTGGCGGGATCTGCCGATCACCGGCCGCGAACTGGACGGCATCCACCAGGCGATGGAGTTCCTGCCGCCCGCGAACCGGGTCGCTGCCGGGGAGCTGGACGTGTCGCCGTATGACGCCGCCGGGCTCGACGTCGTCGTGATCGGTGGCGGTGACACGGGCGCGGACTGCGTCGGCACGTCACACCGTCAGGGCGCGAAATCGGTGACACAGCTGGAAATCATGCCGCGTCCGCCGGAGTCCCGTTCGGACGCTCACCCGTGGCCGACGTACCCGATGATCTACCGGGTCTCCTCGGCGCACGAGGAGGGCGGCGAGCGGCTGTACTCGGTCAACACACAGGAGTTCCTGGGTGACGCGAACGGCCGGGTGCGGGCGCTTTCGCTGGTCGAGGTGCGCAATGAGGGTGGCAAGTTCGTCCCGGTCCCCGGGACCGAACGGGAGCTCCCCGCGCAGCTGGTGCTGCTCGCGATGGGCTTCGTCGGCCCGCAACGGGAGGGCCTGCTGGAGTCGCTCGGCGTCGAGCTGGACCCGCGCGGGAATGTCGCGCGGGACAAGGACTTCCGGACCAGCCTGGACAACGTGTTCGTGGCCGGGGACATGGGCCGGGGCCAGTCGCTCATCGTGTGGGCTATCGCCGAAGGCCGCTCCGCGGCCTCCGCCGTCGACGCCTACCTCACCGGCCGGGACGTCCTCCCCGCCCCCATCCGCCCCACCGACCGCCCCATCTCCTGACCCGAAACGGCGATCTCGCCGGTTCGGGGAGTGTTTACGCGGCGGTGGGCGCGCACCCCCCCCCCACACCCCCCATGAACCGGAGGCCCCCGCCGCC
>NZ_JBHYIK010000143.1:0-2806 GCF_042739735.1 Amycolatopsis sp. NPDC059027
GACAGGCCTTCACAGCGCTCAACGCTGTGAAGGAGGCCTTCACGGACCTTCGAGCAGAGAGGGCCTCAGTTCCCGGTAGAACCGGGGGTGAGGACCTTGTCGATCACGAACACGGTCGCGTTCTTGGTCGCGATGTTCCCGCACAGGATCTTCGCGCCGTTCACGGTCAGCTGGTTCCCGGTGCCCGCGAACGTCAGCTGCCCGCCGTCGGTGGCGAGCGTGGGGGACGTCTTCGCGGCCTCAAGACCCTTGGCGTCGAGGCGCTTGCCGACGACGTGGAAGTTCAGCAGCGACGTCAGCTCGGTGCCCTTCAGCTGGCTGAACTTCGTCTCGCCGTACGCCTTGACGGCCTCGTCGGACGGCGCGAACACGGTCACCGCGGGCGCGCTGTTCAGCGAGTCCGTCAGGTTCGCGTTCCTGATCGCGGCCGACAGCTTGGTCAGCAGCGGGTTCGCCGCGGCAGCGGCGGCGACCGTCTGCTGCCCCATCGCGGTGACGCTGCCCGCCTCACTGCCGTGCGGCAGCGACTCGCACGCGGAGCCGAAAACACCGGAGCCGCCGCCCTCGGCGGGGGTCGGCGTCGACACCGTGCTCACCGGCGCCGAGGCGGGCGCGGGGGCGGGCGGCGTCGCGGACTTGTACTGCTCGGCCTTGCCGCTGTACGCCGCGTCGTCCGGGTTGCAGGCCGTCAGGGCCAGCACGGCCACGGCCGCGATGCCGGCTCCGGCGACGCCGCGAAGCTTCACCACAACGATCACTCCCTGTTCGGTCCGGGAACGCCACGACAAGACTGTCTCGTCACCCGGAGCTGTGCCGGGTCGCCACCCAAGGTTTTTATAGCGGAGCACCCAGTCCGAACCGTGGAAGGGGTGGTCAGCGTGCGTCCAGTGTCACCGAATGCCACCCGGTCGCGCCGTCCGGGACCGGGTCCGCGCGGGCCTCGGTCTGGGTGTAGCCGGACCGGTCGGTGGCCCGGACGAACACCTGGTGCGAGCCCGGCGGGACGTCGAGCTCGGTCCACCACATGCGCCAGGTGTCCTTGCTGACCTCGGCGGAAAGCGTCGTCTCCCGCCACGGCCCCTGGTCCAGCCGCACCTCGACCTTCGCGATCCCGGTGTGCTGGGCCCACGCCGTCCCGGCGACACGCACCTTCCCCGCGGTCACCCGCGCGAACCCGCTGGGCGTGTCGATGCGGGACTCCGTCTTGATCGGCGCCTCGCGAGCCCAGCCGCGGCTGAGCCAATAAGCCTGGCGCGCGCTCCAGGTCGTCACTTCGAGGTCGGTGACCCACTTCGTCGCCGAGACGTAGCCGTACAGCCCGGGAATCACGATCCGCGCCGGGAAGCCGTGCTCGACCGGCAGTGGTTCGCCGTTCAGGCCGATCGCCAGCATCGCGCCACGCTCCGGGTCCAGTGCCGCGCCGATCGGGGTACCGCAGGTCCAGCCGTCGGCGCTGGTGGCGGCCAGCTGTTCCGCGCCCGGCCGTACCCCCGCCTCGCGCAGCAGATCGGCGAGATCGACGCCGAGGAACCGGCCGTTCGAAATCAGCGGGCCACCGACCTCGTTCGACACACACGTCAGCGTCACGAGCCGCTCGACGAGCGGGCGCGAGCGGATGTCGGCGTAGGACAAGGTGAGTTCGCGGTCGACCATGCCGTGGATGCGCAGGCTCCACTTCTCGCTGCGCAGCTGCGGGACGACCAGCGCGGTGTCGATGCGGTAGAAGTCGGCGGCCGGGGTGACGAACGGCGGCGTGCCGAGCTTGGCGAAGTCGGCGTCCGGCGGGATCGGCGGCACGGTGCGGGCCGGGACGAGCGGTCCGATCGCCTCGCGCGAGCCCTCGGCGTTCGTGCTGGTCCCGAGGAGCTGTCCGCCCAGTCCGGCGACACCCGCGCCTGCCGCGACACCGACACCGGTGACCAGGAACTTCCGGCGCGACTCGCCGTCGTAGGACCGCGGCTCGACCGGCAGCGCGAGCCGGTGCAGCCAGGTGAACACCGCGAGCCCCGCCACCAGCGCGGCCACCGGGGCGAGCAACGAGATCTGGCCGAGGTCGTTCCGGACGTACACCGCGGCGATCCCGGCGACGCCGAGCACCGCGACGAGCACCTGGCCGGCCAGGGGCTTGCGTCGCGAAAGCTGTCCGGCGGCCAGCGCGAACAGCACCAGCACGACACCGAGGCCGATCTTGAGGACGAGCTTGTCCGCCGTGCCGAGGGTGCGTTCGGCCCACTTCACGATCCCCTGTGGGCTGTGGTCGATCACGAACGTCGCCACCGCGACGAACGGCGAGGCCGCGTAGCCGACGA
Source organism: Amycolatopsis sp. NPDC059027 (assembly GCF_042739735.1). Taxonomy (NCBI): domain Bacteria; kingdom Bacillati; phylum Actinomycetota; class Actinomycetes; order Pseudonocardiales; family Pseudonocardiaceae; genus Amycolatopsis; species Amycolatopsis sp. NPDC059027. Next base: position 2,310 of record NZ_JBHYIK010000143.1, read on the forward strand.
ACCCCGCGACCAGATGCCCCACACCGAGCGCGGCGGCCAGCGCGAGGACGCCGATCAGCGCGGCGACCGGCAGCGAAAGCCGCTCTTTCCGAATCCCTTGAGCCTCCACGTGTCCATATTCGACGCGGAAGGCGGATCCGGCTTGGGATTCGGGCCTTACCGGGCTATTACGTCAGGCCAGCGCCGCGCGGAGCCGGTCCTCCTCGACCTTCCAGTACCCGTGCTCGGCGCCGTCGACGAGGATCACCGGAACGCGGTCGCCGTACTCGGCACGCCATTCCGGATCGGTGTCGACGTCGGCGGCCTCCCACGGCACCCCGAGCTCCCCGCAGATGCGCTCGACCTCGGCCTCGGCCGTCACACACGACGGACACCCGACCCTTGTCATCACCGTGACCTGATGCGCCATACGTCCATCCTGCCCAAAGTGCCGTTAAGGCCACCTTACGGGCGTCAGACGCCTGCAAGGTGGCCGTAAACGCACCACATCCGATCCG
>NZ_JBHYIK010000143.1:2816-8106 GCF_042739735.1 Amycolatopsis sp. NPDC059027
GAACATCTCGCTCCTGGTTCCCAACACCCGCCAGCCCCCCAAACGCCGGTTATTCCCCCGCATGCGGGCCTCCCTCCGCGTGTTCGTGGCCATCCCCCCCACGTCAGCGGAGCCGGAGACGCCGGAGCTTGCCGGTGGCCGAATGCGGCAGCGCGTCGGTGAACTCGACGGCGTGCGGCACCTTGTATCCCGCCAGCCGCTCCGCGCAGTGCTCGACGACCTGCTGCTCCGACAGCGAAGTGCCGTCCAGCGGCACCACGAACGCCTTGACCGCCTCGCCGCTGCGCTCGTCCACGACCCCGACGACGGCCGCCTCGGCGACCTCCGGAAGCTGCCCGATGACCTCCTCGACCTCGCGCGGGAAGACGTTGAAGCCGTTCACGATGATCAGGTCGTTGGCCCGGTCGACCAGGTGCAGATCGCCCTCGCTGTCGAGGTAGCCGACGTCGCCGGTGCGGTACCAGCCGTCCTCGGCCGGGCCGGCGGCCCCGTCCGGCCAGTACCCGGAGAACAGGTTCGCGCCACGGACCGAGACCAGCCCGGTGCCGCCGGCGTTGTCGAAGACGTCGTCGGGGTCGTCCGGGTCGAGCGGCGGTTCCTGGGCGTCGCCGTCACTGTCCACCAGCCGCAGCTCGATCCCGGGCAGCGGGCGGCCGACCGACCCCGGCTTCGGGTAGCCGGTGACCAACGTGGACGTCACCACCGGCGCGCATTCGGTGAGCCCGTAGCCCTCGTAGACGTCGAGGCCGGTGGCCTGTCTGATCGCGGTGAGCACCTTCGGGTGCAGCGGCGCGGCGCCCGAGTTCATCCGCCGGACCGTGGCCAGGCCGCGGCCCAGCGCCTCGGCACCGAGCGCGGCGAATTCGGCGTACATCACCGGCACCCCGGCGATCGAGGTGACGCGGTGTTCGGCACACAGTTCGAGCGTCCTGGTCGCCTCGAACCGCTCGGACAGCACCGCGGTCGCGCCGACGGCCGTCGCCTGCAGCAGGCCCGGCCCGAGCCCGTAGACGTGGAACAACGGGATCGTGATCAGCACGCGGTCGGTGTGTTCGAGCGAGCCCCGGACCTCACGCAGCTGCGCCAGGTTCGCGAGCAGCGCGCGGTGCGAGAGCATCACGCCGCGCGGCGGGCCCGTCGTGCCGGACGTGTAGGAGATGACGGCGATGTCCTCACCGCCGCGCACGACGTCGACCGGCTCGGCGGGAGCGCCGCCGGCGCGCGGCGGCAGCGCCACGACGTCCTCGGGCAGCTCGTCCCCGGAATCGCGCTGGATCACGACGAGCGCGCCGCAGTGGTCGAGCAGTTTGCGCAGCTCCGGTGCCGGGGCCTGCGGGGAGATCGGGACGACGATCGCGCCCGCGCGCAGCGCCGCGTAGAGCCCGATCACGAAGTCCGCGGACGTCGGCAGCCGCAGCGCGACCCGGTCGCCCGGGGTGATCCCGGCCTCGGCGAGTTTCCCCGCCAGAGTGGCCGCGGCTGCGTCCAGCTGTGCCCAGGTGAACACCTCGTCACTGTCGGTGTCACGGACCGCGACGCCGTCCGGCCAGCTCGCCGCGGCCTTTCCGAGCAGCGCGGTTACTCCCTCCGGCGCAACGTCCTCGACGGTCACGCGTACCCCACTTTCCTCGTCGGAAGCCGTTGCCAGTTTGTCATCTCCTCCCCCGTCACGGGGATCCCTGGCGTTCGTCGCATTTCCGCAACCTCGATACCCCTACCTACTTCGCGGTAACAACACGTATGCTGCACTGCGTCGCCGGGTGGTGTTGATCACGCCCGACGGTCGAGCAGAGGGAGTCGCCGTGACGAACTTGCCTGCCCACGGGGTCGTGGGGCACGCGGGACGGTGTACTCCTGTGCGCGGGGGCAGTGTCGTCAGCAGGGGTACCGGGGGCAGAGCAGACGCCGGAGGTGCCACTCGATGACCGTGCCGACCGCAGCCGCCGGCCACCGGCCCGTCGCGATGTTCACCGAGCGCGTCCTCGGCGCAGCCGTTCCCTTGAACCGGCGAGCCGGAGACACCACGGTGAGCACAGACGAGACCGAACGCGCCGAAGCCGCCAAGGCCGAGGCATGGGACCTGGTGCGCGCCGCGCAGAACGGCGACACCTCCGCGTTCGGACGGCTCTACGACCGGTACGTCGACGTCGTCTACCGATACGTGCTGTTCCGCCTGGGCGACCGCGATCTCGCCGAGGACGTCACGAGCGAGACGTTCCTGCGCGCGCTGCGCCGCATCACGTCGGTCAGCTACCAGGGCCGTGACGTCGGGGCCTGGTTCGTCACCATCGCCCGCAACCTGGTGCTCGACCACGTGAAGTCCAGCCGCTTCCGGCTCGAGGTCGTCACCGACGAGGTCAGCGAGCCGGGCACCACACACGCTCCCGGCGTGAGCAGCCCGGTGCCCGCCGGGCCCGAGCAGCAGGCGATCGCCCACGCCACCCGCGCCGAACTGCTGCGCTGCGTCGCGGAACTGGGCGACGACCAGCGGGAGTGCATCATCCTGCGGTTCCTGCAGGGGCTGTCGGTGGCCGAGACGGCGCAGATCATGAACCGCAACGAAGGGGCCATCAAGGCGCTCCAGCACCGCGCGGTACGACGTCTGGCACAACTTCTGCCCACCGGTTTGCGCTGAACTTCGCAACTTCGCACTCGTTGCCCGGAATCCGTAACTCTCGCGCGCGCTGAATCGTTTTTCCTGCCAGACCGGCAGTCAGGGGCCGGTGATGCGGGACGGAGCAAGACCGTGGGCGTGCCCGGGTGGCAGTCGCGGGAGCGAGCCGAGCATGAGCGGTTCGCCCGCGCGCTCGAACCTTCGCCGGAGCGGCGGAGCGGCGAGTTCGCCGACGAGCTGGCAGTCGTCGGCGCCTTGCGCGCGCTCGGCGACACCGGTTCGCCGGACCTCGAGACGCGGCAGCGGATCCACGCGGAGATCGCGGGACGGCTGGCCGCGACGGCCGACGCGCCCGGGCGCCGCCGGGTCCGCCTGGCCAATCTGGCGGCCGCCGCGGCTGCGGCGTTCCTCACCCTCGCGGGTCTCGGGCTGGTGCTGTCGAAGGACGCGCTGCCGGGCGACACGCTGTACGGCGTGAAGCGCGTCGGCGAGTCGGCGTCGCTCGGGCTGGCGTTCGGCGACCGGGCCAAGGCCGAGAAGCACCTCGAATTCGCCGGGCACCGGGTCACCGAAGTCGGCGAGCTGGCCCCGGCGACGCAGGCCGAGGTGTACCGGCGGACGCTCGGCGACTTCGTCACCGAGGTGCGGGCCGGGGTCTCGGGTATGACCACGGTCGCGATCGGCGACGCGGGGCGCCAGCCGCTGGCCGATCTGCGGATGTGGGCGCGGAACCAGTCGTCGCTGCTGGCCACCCAGGAGACCAGGGCCCCCGCGGACGCGCTGATCGCGTTCACCGAGGCGCGGGGCGTGCTCGACCGCGTGCAGCAGCGTTCGACGGATCTGGTCGCGCGGCTGGGCTGCTATCAGATCACCACCGGCTCGACGGACGAGCTGGGTGCGCTTCCGGCACGCGGCGAGTGCTCGACGCTCCCCGTGCCGCCGTCGGGGGGCGGTGTCGTGCCGTCGCCAGGGGAACCGGTCACACCACCGTCCACCGGGACGACCACGACGCCGCCGGCGCAGCTCGTGGTGTCGCCCGGCTCGGAGCCGACGTCGCCGACCCAGCCGTCATCCACGCCGACGCACGGGACGACTCCGCCGCCGGTGTACGCGCCGCCGATCCCGACGCCGACCCAGCCGCGACTGCCGACGCCGACGCCGCCCCCGCCGCCGCGGATTTCGCTGCCGCCGCTGCTGCCCGGCCTGCCGCCCATCATCGTCCCGTGACAGTCGCCCCGTGACTGTCGTCGGTGTCACTGTCGTCGGCGTGACTGCCGGTCCGTGACGGAGGCCATACCCCGGACGGGGAAGGTGAGCGCTCGCTACGCTGTGCTCAGGCATCCCGGACGTTCCGGGCCGCCGGGGCGGTAGCTGGACCTGGAGGCGGTGTGCGTGTCCGCTTGGCGTAGCAAGGACAAGACCCAGGAGCTCGAACGCCGCGCCGCGCTAGCGGGCGAGGCGTCGGCCGAGGCTGCCACGAAAGTCGCCGAACCGCCCGCGCCGCCCGCCCCGCCGGATCTCACCGCGGCCGCCTTCTTCGACGTGGACAACACGATGATGATGGGCGCGTCGATCTTCTACTTCGCCCGCGGGCTCGCCGCACGGAAGTTCTTCACGACCTCGGATCTGGCCGGTTTCGTGTGGGGCCAGGTGAAATTCCGCCTCGGCGGGCGGGAGAACAAGGAAGACATCAAGACCCACCGCGAACGCGCACTGTCCTTTGTGGCCGGTCGGACGGTCGAGGAGCTGACCGCGATCAGCGAGGAGATCTACGACGAGCTGATGGCGGACAAGATCTGGTCCGGCACGCGCGCGCTCGCGCAGATGCACCTCGACGCCGGACAGCGCGTGTGGCTGGTCACCGCGACGCCGATCGAGCTCGCCGCCATCATCGCCCGGCGGCTCGGGCTCACCGGCGCGCTCGGCACGGTCGCCGAAACCCGCGACGGTGTCTACACAGGACGGCTCGTCGGCGACATGCTGCACGGCCGCGCGAAGGCGCACGCGGTGCGCGCGCTGGCTTCGCGCGAGGGCCTGAACCTCAAGCGCTGCACGGCGTATTCGGATTCGCAGAACGACGTCCCGATGCTCTCGACGGTCGGCACGGCCGTCGCGATCAACCCCGACGGCGGCCTGCGCGACGTCGCCCGCGCCCGCGGCTGGGAGATCCGCGACTTCCGCACCGGCCGCAAGGCCGCGAAGATCGGCGTCCCGTCGGTGCTGGGTGCCGGTGCGGTGGCGGGCGCCGTCGCGGCCGGACTCGCCTACCGCAAACGCTGACCGCTCCCCGCACGGCCCGCGGAACCGGCGGACCTCACCAGCACACGCGGCACTCGGTGTCCGGAATGGGGCGCTTCCCCGCCCTGGGCCGGGGTTTCCCTCCCATAGGTATCCCCCCCACCCTCCCTGGGGGACGGCCCCACCAGCAGTCTATCGCCGGGGTGCGACAGAACCTCGAAAACGAGCTGAGCGGCTCGGAGTTGTCCACAATCGGCTGGGGCTGTGGACTACCGCGGAGAACGGGGCCGGTCGGGTCTGGAGCATGTCGCGAACGACGCGCTGCGGACGTTGAACGTCTCGAACGCGTCGTTCGGGACGTGCGCAGCCCTCGAACGTGCTGGAGGCGGATTCCGGCGCCGGTGCTGAAGGACGCCTTCGGTGCGCTCGATGCACTGC
>NZ_JBHYIK010000144.1:0-3976 GCF_042739735.1 Amycolatopsis sp. NPDC059027
CCGGCGACCCTCACCTGCCTGTGGTGTGCCCGCCCCCGCGCCGCCGCCCCCCCGCCCCCCGCCGCGCCCGGCCCGGCCTTCGCCGCCGCGCCCCACGCCCCCCCCGCCGCCGCGGCGGCGACCCTTGCGGCCGCGGCGGCCGCATTGGCCGCATCGATCGCCTCCTGCGCTGCCGCCGCCGCGCGGTTCGCGGCCTCCGCCGCCCGCTGCGCGGCAGCCGCGGCTTCGGCGAGGTGGCCCTTCGCGCTTTCCGCCGCCCGCGCGGCGTCTTCCGCGGACTTGCGCGCCAGCTCCGCCTCGGTGACCGCGCGGGCGGCGGCGTCCTTGGCGAACTGGGTTTCGCGCGCCGCCTGATCCCCCGCGTCCTTCGCGACGGCGGCGAGTTCGGCGATGCTCGCCGTCTCCTGGTCCCTGGCCGCCGCGACCGGCCACTCGGAAGTCAGGAACAGGGTGTATGCCTGCGCGGTGGCCGCGTCCAGCGCGCGCTGTGCGGCCGCGCGCACCTGTGCGCCGCCGCCCGCCATGATCTGGTTGATCCGCAGCCGCTGGTCGGTCTCGGACGCGACCGAAAGCTTCGTCTCCAGGAAGGCTTGCAGGGCTTCGGGTGTGTTGGCGTCCAGCGCTTCTTGGGCGGCCTTCCGCACCACCGGGCCCGCACTGGCCATGATCTGGTTGACCCGCAGCCGCCGGTCGGTCGCGGCGGGCTGTTGCCAGCCCGATTCGAGGAATGTCCGCAGGGCACCGTCCACGGTGGAGTCCAGAGCCCGCTGCGCGGCGGCTTTGAGCGTCACTCCGCCGGCGGCCATCATCCGGTTGACGCTGATCCGGTCGTCGACGGGCGCGAACCGATCCACGCTCGTGGCCAGGAACGCCTGCACCTCGGTGTCCGAACCGAGCAGCGCTTTCTCCGCTTCGGCCCGCACCACGGGACCCGCCGAGCGCCAGATCGCCACGACCTGCGCACGAGGGCTGAGTGGTGCCTCGGCACGCGGCGCGGCCGATGCCGGGGCCGCGCCGGGAGCCGCGAGGGCCGGCGGGCCCCCGACCAGCTGCCAGACCAGCGCGATGATCACCGACAATGTCGTGACGAGCCGCGCTCGGCGCGGCCTTGTTCTCAACGGTTTCACCCTGTCACCCTCCCCGGCTGACGGTTATTCCCTGAAAGACGTGATGCCCTCGCGTTGCGCCAGACAGCGCTTTCCGCAATTACCGGCGATGCCGGATAGCGAATCATTAATAGCACTCGACCAGGACGGTGCTCAATGCCCGTCCGGCTTCTTGACACCTTTGGTGTAGCGCAAGCAGCACAGGGCAGCCGATCGCCCCGCGAAGTCAAGAACGCGCGATGAACTTGTCCGGAACCTTGTCCCACTGCTGCACTGTTCGGCCCAAACGGTCGCGAGTCTGCTCTGTTCGGCCCAGTCGATTGCGCCGAAACCCCATGTTGCGAACAATCCCATTACCGAGAACGTGACGAGCTGCCGAACTTGGCTCAGGTGACAGTTGCCCTGGCGTCCGCGCCAGGGAATACTCGGCCTTGGCAGAGTCTTTGCCTGGGGGTTGTCGGGGGGCTTCTGAAGGCGCGGCATCCGCGCCTACTTTTCGTGCTCACCGGCTCATGCTGCTCAATAAACAAACTTTCGCCTGCCCGAGTACTGCAAGAAAAGAGGGAACTGTGCGCTTGCTCTATCGGCTTCTGGTCGTCGGCCTCGCCGGGGTCGTGGTGGTGTTGATGTGCGTCACCCCCTCTTCCGGCGTCTCCCCCGGCCCGGCGCGCGCCGCCGACGAACCGCCGACGCTCGAAGAGGACTACGCCTATCCAGGCGCTGACAAGATCTTCGCGGACTACGGGGTCAAGCTGATCTCCGGCGACGGGCACATCCTGTTCGCCGACTGCGCCACCCCGCCCACCGGGCCGATCGGCTTCATCCAGGTGAGCAGTCCCGGCATCGGAATCGGCGGCAAGGGCCTGATCTGTTTCCGGGTCACCGCCCCCACCGGGCGCCTCGCCGTGAAGATCCCCGCCGTCTTCGAGATCCGGGGCGACGGGCGTGAAGCGGGGAAGGGGCACAAGCTGCGCGCCGAACTGACCACCGACGACGGGCAGCACACCACCGTCGACGTCGATCCGAGCGGATCGACCCAGGTCGGCACCGGGAGCAACCCCAGCAACCCGCCGACGACCCTGCTCGAACTGAACGCGTCGTCCTGACCGGTCAGGACATTCCGAAAACCGAACCCCGAGAAGGGATCCCGCTGTGCCACGTACCCGCCCGCGGGCTGGGTGGATCATCGGTCTGCTCACGACACCACTCGCCGCCGGCCTGCTGGCCGGTGCACCCGCGCACGCCATCACCGGCGGCGGCCCCGCCGCCGACAACACCTACCCGTTCGTCGCCAAGATCGACACCACCGGCCGGAGCTGCAGCGGTGCGCTGGTCGATCCGCTGTGGGTGCTCACCGCCTCCAGCTGTTTCTCGGAGAACGGCCAGCCCGCACCGGCGGGCCCGCCAAAGCAGCCCACGACCGCCACCATCGGCCGCACCGACCTGACCACCACCGGCGGGCAGGTCGTCCCGGTGACCTCGCTCGTTCCCCGCCCGGATCGCAATCTCGTCCTCGTCAGACTCGCCACCGCGGTCACCGGTGTAGCCCCGGTGAAGATCGGCAACACCGAGCCGCGACGAGACGAAATTCTCCGGGTGGCAGGCTACGGCCGTACGAAAACCGAGTGGGCGCCCAGCAAACTGCACACGGCGACGTTTTCCGTCTCGGCGCTGGCGCCCACCACGATCGGCATCACCGGGCAGACACCGGACGCCAACACCTGCAAGGGGGATTCCGGTGGCCCCGCGTTCCGCGACAACAACGGCTGGCCCGAACTCGTCGCCCTCAACGACAGATCATGGCAGGCAGGCTGCCTCGGCGAGACCGAAACCCGGCGGGGCACGGTGGAAACCCGTCTCGACAACATCACCGACTGGATCGAGCAGCAGATGCTCGGCCTCGCCGCGACCCCGGCTAGCAAGCACGCCATCAACCTGCACTGGAATCCCGTCGCGGCACGCGGCTACAAGTCCTACCGAGTCTACGGTTCCCAGACAGCGGACGTGCCGCTCAGCCAGGCGACGCTGCTCGGCACCGTCACCACGCCGGGCTTCACGCACGGAAACCTCCCCGGCAAACAGACCTGGTACTACCGCATCGTGCCGGTGACCGCGACCGGTCAGGACGCGCTGGCCTCGACCGTCGCGTCGGCGACCACACAACTGGCCACGGTCGCCGACTTCACCGGTGACGACAAGGACGACGTCGCCACCTTCACGCGCGGCGAACTGGCCGACGTCTATGTCGCGCCCTCGGACGGCACGAAGTTCACGAACCCGGCGGCCAAGTGGAGCGACTACCTGGTGGCCGGGCAGGAGATCCCGCTCAGTGGTGACTTCAACGGCGATGGCAAGGCCGACATCGCGACCTTCGCCCGAGGAGCCACCGGAGTGGTCACCGTGGCGCTGTCCAACGGCACCGGGTTCGATCAGCCCAAGACCTGGCACAACCACTTCTCGATCGGCAACGAAATCCCCATGACCGGCGATTTCAACGGTGACGGGAAAACCGACATCGCCACGTTCACTCGCGGCGACGCCGCCGATGTCTACGTGTCCTTCTCGGATGGAACGAAGTTCGTGCAGGACGGCTGGAAATGGCACGACCATTTCGCGGCGGGTGGCGAGATCCCGGCGGTCGGCGACTTCAACGGCGACGGCAAGGACGACATCGTCACCTTCACCCGCGGCGACGCCGCCGACGTCTACGTGTCCTTCTCCGACGGCACCAAGTTCGTCCAGGACGGCTGGAAATGGCACGACTTCTTCGCGGCAGGTGGCGAGATCCCGGCGGTCGGCGACTTCAACGGCGACGGCAAGGACGACATCGTCACCTTCACCCGCGGCGACGCCGCCGACGTCTACGTGTC
>NZ_JBHYIK010000144.1:4076-7747 GCF_042739735.1 Amycolatopsis sp. NPDC059027
CTTCTCCGACGGCACGAAATTCGTGCAGAACTCTTGGAAGTGGCATGACTACTTCGCGGTCGGCAACGAGATCCCCGGCGTCGGAGACTTCAATGGCGACGGAAAAGCGGACATCGTGACGTTCACCCGCGGAGAAGGTGCCGACGTCTACGTGGCCCCCTCCACAGGTGACAAGTTCATCCCGGAATCGAAGAAGTGGCATGACTTCTTCGGCTACGGCACGGAGATTCCGCTCCCCGGCTTCATCTGGTAACCGCCTGCCTGTCCTCAGCCGCTGGTGGCCCCGGTTCAGCACCTCGGGGCCACCAGCGCGCTCAAGAAAGAATCAGGTATCGGACAAACTATGCGTATACGTTCTGTTCTGCGTGCCCTTCTTGCCCTCTTCGTCGTCATGACGTCGGTCCTTGTGCTCCCGGGCGGGACCCCCGCGGGCGCCGCGCCCGCGCCGGCCCGGCAGCAGCCGGTCGGCTGGGCGACCTTCCGGCAGCTCGACCGGCTGTCCGAACTTCCCCCGCCGGGCGTGCAGACCCGTCAGTTCTCCAGCTTCGGCAGGGACGGCAGCAACAACGACGGTTTCAGCGGGGCCTACTCCTGCTTGCGGCACAGCGAAAGCGGTTGTGTCCTCGGCGAGGACGACGGCCCCGGTGAGATCGACGCACTGTGGTTCACCCAGATCTCCCGGAACCGGACCGGGGACCTGAGCGACACCGGCTGGATTCGCATCGAGCTGGACGGCAGGGTGGTGCTCGACCGGTCGCTGCAGGACGTGGTGAGCGGCCGCGCGGGTGCCCCGTTCAGCTTCCCGCTGGTGGCCGACGCCGAGCAGAGCTCCGGCGGAAGCTACGTCAAGGTCCCGATGCCGTATCGGGAATCCATGCGGGTCACCGTGCAGAACAACCCGAACTTCTACCACCTCGGCTACCGGCATTTCCCGACCGCGGAGGGGATCACGACCTTCGATCCGGCGGATCGGGCCGAGGACGTGCTGGCGTTGTTGCGCGCGTCGGGTACACGCGATCCCAAGCCACAGGATCCGAACGCGAGTACGAAGTCCACCGAGCTGATCCTGCCCCCGCGCGGACAGGCGACCGCGGCACAGCTCACCGGTCCCGGCAGCATTTCCGCCCTGCGACTGCTCGGCGCGGCGGCCGATGAGAGCCTTGGCCGGGCGCTCCGCCTTCGCATCACCTTCGACGGGCGGACGACCGTGGACAGCCCGGTCGGCGAGTTCTTCGGCAGCGGGCTCGGCCCGGCCTCGGTCCGCTCGCTGCTGTTCGCCATGGACGCCGCCCCGGGCGGCTGGTATTCCAGCTGGTGGCCAATGCCCTACCGGACCTCGGCCACCGTCGAGCTGGTGAACACCGGCACGAGCGAGGTGCGCGGTATCACCGTGGAAACGACCTCCGCTCCCGATGCCCGCTGGTCCGAGGAACTCGGCCCCGGCGGCGACGCCGGGTACTTCACCACCCAGTCCCACGCGGGCCGGACCGTGGCCGGCCAGGACTGGAACTTCGTCGACACCGGGGGCCGGGGCCGTCTCGTCGGGGTCTCACACACCATGCGAGGTCCCGAACACCGTGGGTTCCTCGAAGGCGACGAACGCGTCCACATCGACTCGTCTCCCAGCCCGCAGTTGCACGGCACCGGCACCGAGGACTTCTACGAAGGAGGCTGGTACTTCGACCGCGGCGAATTCAGCAATCCGTTCAACGGCAACCCGCGCCACCAGCGCACCACGGCGAGCTGCCCCGGCGACTGCACCGGGGCCTACCGGTTGCTGCTGAGCGATTCTGTCGGCTACGGCAGCGCACTGACCTTCGGTATCGAGCACGGCCAGCAGAACGACGTCGACGCCGAATACGCCTCCACCGCCTACCTCTACACCCGGCCCGAACCCGTCGGCCGGCATACCGACACCGTCGAGGTGGGTGACCAGGGCAACCGTGCCGCGCACGGCTGGACCGAGGCCCCCGGGGCGTCCCAGGCCACGCTGGAAAGCTCCTTCGAAGGCGATGAGAACGACCTCACCGCACACGACGAGGTGCGCTCGGGCTCGGGAGAGTCGTCGTTCCGGGTGACAGTGGCGCCGGCCGGCACCGGCGTGCTGCTGCGCAGAACGAGCGACCAGGCCAACGCAGGCCAGCGCGCGGAAGTGCTCGTCGACGGAGTCTCCGCGGGAGTCTGGTATCAGCCACTCGGCAACACCGCGTCGCGCTGGCTGTCCGATACCTTCGCGCTGCCCCGGTCCGCCACAGCGGGCAAGACACACGTCACCATCACCCTGCGCCCGGCCGCCGAGAGTCCACAGTGGACGGCAACACGCTACCTGGTGGACAGCATGACCGGGCCCGCCCCGGACACCACCGGCCCCGCCGCGCCGAATCCCGCTTTCCGCGGCACCACACATCGCTCGCTGAGGCTGGAGTGGAAACCCGCCGCCGACAATGTCGGTGTGCACAGCTACCGGATCTACGGCGCCCGCACACCACAGGTGCCGATCTCGCCCGCCACCCTGCTCGGCACGCAGCGCGCCACGGCGTTCGTCCATCGCTCGCTGCCGCCCGGTCAGACCTGGTACTACCGGGTCGTCCCGGTGGACGCGGCGGGCAACGCCGGGGCCGGTTCGGCGCCGATATCGGCCAGCGCCACTCAACCGGCAACGAGCGACTTCGACGGTGACGGCAAGGACGACATCGCCACGTTCACCCGGGGCGACGCCGCCGACGTCTACGTGTCCCTTTCGGACGGCACCAAATTCGTCCAAGACGGCTGGAAATGGCACGACTTCTTCACCACGGGCAAGGAAATACCATTGACGGGGGACTTCGACGGTGACGGCAAGACCGATGTCGCCACCTTCACCCGAGGTGATTCCGCCGACGTCTACGTATCACTCTCCGACGGCGGCAAATTCGTCCAGAGCAGCTGGAAATGGCACGATCATTTCGCGGTCGGCGACGAGATACCGCTGGTCGGGGATTTCAACGGTGATGGCAAGGACGACATCGCCACGTTCACCCGGGGCGACGCCGCCGACGTCTACGTGTCCCTTTCGGACGGCACGAAGTTCGTGCAAGACGGCTGGAAATGGCACGATCGCTTCGCCGTCGGCGACGAAATCCCCGCCGTCGGCGACATGGACGGCGACGGCAAGGACGACATCGTCACCTTCACCCGGGGTGCCACCGCCAACGTGTTCGTGTCCCTGTCCGACGGCACGAAGTTCGTCCAGGACGGGTGGAAATGGCGCGACAACGTGAGCGGCGGAGCCGCCAAGTCCGGGCTGGGCGATGCCGACGGGGACGGCAAGGAGGACGTGATCTCGTTCGCGAACGGCCAGGTCACCGTCGCGACCTCGACAGGAAGCGGCCTCACCGCACCCAGCCGATGGCACGACTATTTCGCTTTCGGAGATGAGGTACCCGGCATCGGCGACTTCACCGGAGACGGTAAGGCCGATATTGTCACCTTCACCAGGGGAAAGAGTGGCCAGGCCTACGTCGCGACCTCGGACGGGACGCGCTTCACCGGACGAGGAGTCCTGTGGCACAACCACTTCGCCCTCGGTGACGAACTACCCCGGCCCAGCCTGTACCTGTCTCTGATACACATCTACGAGCCCACCAGACATATATCCATCTCGGGTTGGGGCGGAGGGGGTGTTAGAGTGG
>NZ_JBHYIK010000145.1:0-7578 GCF_042739735.1 Amycolatopsis sp. NPDC059027
GGGGGGTGGGGCGGCGCGCCCGCCGGCGGGTGCGCGGGTTTTGCGTTCGGGGCGGTTTTGTGGTGTGGCGGTCCGGGGTCTTGCTACCCTCCCCCCCTTCAGCTCGTCCCGTGAGACCAAGGTCCCCTTCAGGCGCCGACGGTCCCGTCGATTCCCTCGCGCAGGAAATCGGCGTGGCCGTTGTGCCGGGCGTACTCGTGGATCAGGTGCAGCATCACCAGCCGCAACGAGACGTCCTCGCCCCAGCGCGGCTGGTGCCCGAGCACGTCGAGGGATTCGGCTTCGCGCTCGATGCGCCGGGAGTGCTCGACCTCCGCCTGCCACGCCGCGAACGCCTCCGAGCGCGTCGCGTTCGTCGCGTCGTACGCCTCCTGGTAGTCCTGTTTGCCCGACCAGACGAACGGGACGTCCTCGGCGTTGATGACGCGGCGGAACCACGTCCGCTCCACCTCGGCCATGTGCCGCACCAGGCCCAGCAGCGACAGCGTCGACGGCGGCATCGACTGACGCCGCAGGTCCTCATCGGACAGCCCGTCGCACTTCATGGCGAGCGTGGCGCGGTGGAAGTCGAGAAAGCCGCGCAGCATCTCACGTTCGTTCCCGCGCAGCGGTGGCGCGGGCCGATCATCGGTCTTCATGGCGCTCATTATCGTGCGGCCACGAGATGCGGTCGAAGAGGTTTCGCAGTTTCGTGCCGCGGGCCGGGCTGGCGGCACCGACCCAGCCGATGCGGCCCAGCAGGTGCGCCCGGAAATCGGGGTGACCGCCGTGGTTCTGGGCTTCCGGGCCGGTGCGGACGCAGTTGTGCAGCAGCGCGCGGAGCGCGTCGTACTCGGGGCGCGCGACGGCGGGCGCGGCGTTGACGACCAGCCCCGCGATCCGCTGTTGCTGGTGTGCCCCGGCGATCGAGGTTTTGGCGTCCCGGAGCCGGAAACCCTCGTCGTGCACGATGCGCCGGACCCCGGGCAGCAGCCGATGCAGCGGCAGCGCGGCGTCACCGGAGAACGCGAGGTCGTCCGCGTAACGCGTATAGCTCGCTCCGAGCGCATGGGCGAGACCGGCCAGCCTCCGGTCGAGATGGTGGGTGACCGCGTTGGCGACAGCGGGGGAGGACGGCGCGCCCTGCGGCAGATGGGTAGCGGCGAGGCTGTTCAGCAGCCGGGTCCTGGCCGGATCACGGCGTCCGTCCGGCGCGGCGGCCAGCACGTCCGGCGGCGTCGCGGTGGTGAGCAGTCCGGCGAGCGCGTCGGCGACGGCGAGCGGATACCCGGCGAGTTCGAGCAGCGACCGGATCCGGCGTGCGGACACGGCGGGGAAGAAGCCCTCGAGATCCATGCGTACCACCAGATCCCGGCCGCTGTGCGGTGCCGCGCAGGTGATCGCCGAGCGGCCGCGCCGGAACCCGTGCGCCGCCTCGTGCACCGGCAGCGCGTCGAGCACGTGCCGCCGGATCCGGCGCTGCAGTTCGGCCAGCCGCGGTTTCGGCTGTTCCAGCAGCCGGATTCCGCCGGAGGCGGTCGGCATCCACCGGTACCGGTAGTGCCGCAGCGCGGTGCCCGCCCGGCGGTTCCAGCTCCGGGCGTCGGCGAACCAGCTCAGCTCGCCAGGGGTGAGGTCGAGCGCCTGCGCGCATTCGTCGAAAGTCGTCCAGCGCGCGACCCGCCATCGCCACACCGGCATGGGCGGGAGTGGCGACACGGAGGTGACCTTTTCTCCTGTCATCCGCGCGGACTCGTACGCGGAGCGTGCCGCGCTCGCGCGGGGCGCCGTGCCTGCGTGCCGTGCTGCTCCCCGGGGTTGCCCCGGAGTGGGTGGTGATCCACCTGCTCACCTCCGTGTCGCCGCCGCCAGCCTAGGGGACCGGTGGTTCAGACCAGCCACGCGGCCGCGTCGGGCGGCAGTTTCCCGTCCGCCAGCGGGACGCTGGAGAGCAGGATTTCGCCGGGCGGGAGGGTGATCGGGCTCGCCGAAGTGTTCAGGGCACAGACCAAACCGCCTTCGCGGCGGCGGAACGCGAAACAGCCCGCGGGAGCGCCGTACCAGTCGAGCCCGTCGCGCGGCCCGCCGCGGAACGCCGGATGCCGCTTGCGCAGTTCCAGTGCGTGCCGGTACAGCGACAGCGTCGAGTGCTCGTCCTCGATCTGCTTCTCCACCGTGATCCCGGCCCATTCGGCGGGCATCGGCAGCCAGGTGCGCGGGTTGCGGGAGAAGCCGAACGGCGGCAGCTCCCCCTCCCATGGCAGCGGGACGCGGGAGGCGTCGCGCCCGAACTCCGGGCCGCTGGTCTTCGCGCGCGGATCGGCCAGCGCCTCCTCCGGAATGTCCACATTGGCCAGTCCGAGCTCGTCGCCGTTGTACAGGTAGACGACGCCGGGTAACGCGAGCTGCACCAGCGCCATCGCCCGCGCCCGCCGGACACCTTGCGCACCGCCGCCGTACCGGCTGACCGGTCGCCAGACGTCGTGGTTGCCCAGCGTCCACGTGGCGGGCGCGCCCGCGGCGGCCGGGACGGCCAGCGAGCGTTCGATCGCGGTACGCATCGCGTCGGCGTCGAAATGCGTGAGTACCAAACGGAAGTTGAACGCAAGATGCAGTTCGTCCTGGCGCAGGTACCGGGCGAGGCGGGTCTCGTCGGTCACCCAGATCTCGCCGGTGGACACCGCGTCCGGGTACTGGTCGAGCACCTTCCGGATCATCTGGTGGATTTCGTGGACGCGGTCGTTGTCGAACCGGGGATCGTAGTAGCCGTCGGACGCGCCCACCATCAGCGGGCCCGCGCGCGGGTCCATGTCGGGCAGCCCCGGCGGTTTCGCCATCCCGTGCGCGACGTCGATGCGGAAGCCGTCGACGCCGTGGTCCAGCCAGAACCGCAGCGTCCGTTCGAGGTCCGCGGCCACGTCGGGGTTCGTCCAGTTCAGGTCCGGCTGTTGCGGGGAGAACAAGTGCAGGTACCACTGCCCGTCCGGTACCCGTGTCCATGCCGGTCCGCCGAACGCGCTGACCCAGTTGTTGGGCGGCTCGTCCCCGCGCGGGCCGAGCCCGTCGCGGAAGACGTAGCGGTCCCGCTCCGGGCTGCCCGGTCCCGCCGCCATGGCGGCCTTGAACCAGGCGTGCGTGTTGCTGGTGTGGTTGGGCACGACGTCGACGGTGACCTTGATCCCGCGTTTGTGCGCCTCGGTGAGCAGCACGTCGAAATCACCGAGCGTGCCGAACATCGGGTCGACGTCACGGGGATCGGCGATGTCGTAGCCGTGGTCGGCCATGGGGGAGCGGTAGAACGGCGTCAGCCACAGCGCGTCGACGCCCAGCAGCTCCAGGTAGCCGAGCTTGCTCCGGATGCCTTCCAGATCGCCGACGCCGTCGCCGTCGGAATCGGCGAAGGACCGCACGTACACCTGGTAGAAGACGGCGTCACGCCACCAGGCTCCGCCGCCTTCGCCGGTTCCGGCCTGGCGCGGGCCGCGGCCGCGCGGCGGTCTCATCACACGAAGCTGTTCATCATGCTGTGCGCCGCCATTTCCAGGTAAGCCCACAGCTGCTGCCGGTACGGCTCCTCGAGGTTCTCCTCGTCCACGGCGATCTTGATGCAGCGCAGCCACGCGTCCCGCTCGATCGGCCCGATCTTGAACGGCGCGTGCCGCATCCGCAGCCGGGGGTGCCCGCGCCGGTCGGAGTAGGTGTGCGGGCCGCCCCAGTACTGCATCAGGAACAGCCGGAACCGCTCCTCGGCGGGGCCGAGGTCCTCCTCCGGGTAGAGCGGGCGCAGGATCTCGTCCTCGGCCACCTCGGCGTAGAACCGCGCGACGATCCGGCGGAAGGTCGGTTCCCCGCCCACCGCCTCGTAGAGGTTCGCCGGTTCCGGACCGCTCACAGCTGACACCCCTCCATTGTGCTCCCCGCTCATTTGTCGTTGTTCGGCGTGGACAGGAATCGACCCAGTGGGGGCTCGAATCCCGCGTCCTCCAGGGCTGCGAGCAGTTGCGCGCGCAGCGCCCGCTGCACCGCCCACTGCTTCCCGGGCCGCACCTTGACCGTCAGCCGCAACTGGATGCCCTCCGGTGTGACGCTTTCCACACCGAGCATCTCCGGCGGCTCCAGCACCTTGTCCGCGAGCGCTTCGCTCTCGGTGACGGCCACCGCGGCCTCGGACAGCACCGTCGTCGCACGCTCGACGTCGGCGGAGTAGCTGAGCGGCACGTCGACCACCGCGACCGCGAAGCCCTGGCTGGAGTTGCCGACCCGCTGCACTTCACCGTTGCGGACGTACCAGACCGTGCCCTTGAGGTCACGCAAGGTCGTCACGCGCAGGCCGACCGCCTCCACGGTGCCGCTCGCCTCGCCGACGTCGACGACGTCACCCACGCCGTACTGGTCCTCGATCATCATGAACATCCCGGACAGGAAGTCCTTGACCAGGTTCTGCGCGCCGAAACCGAGCGCGACACCCACGATGCCCGCGGACGTGATGAGCGGCCCGAGGTCGAACCCCAGCACGCTGAGCACCTGCAGGGCGGCCAGCCCGTAGATGATGAACCCGGCGAGTGACTTCAGCACCGAGCCGATGGTCGTGGCCCGTTGACGCCGTCGTTCGACGACCACCGGGCCGAGCATCTCCGGCGCGCGTTCGCGCAGCGGGCGCAGCAGCGTCGGCAGCTTCCCGCCGCGGGGCAGCGTCGTGATCCGGTTGATCAGCCGCCGGACGATCCAGTTCGCCACGACGGCGATCACCACGGCCAGCACGATCTGCAGTGGTTTGGTGACAAGCCAGCCCGCGGATCCCGCGAGCCATTCGTTGTGCGTGACGTTGTAGACCTGACCGCACCACGTGCTCGGGTCCTTGATGCACGCCGGCGGTTCCCTGAACAGGGGGTTCACGGGGAGAACTCGACCTTTCGTTGGGCACGGCCCGGCCAACCTCGGGTTGATGTTGAGCCGCGCGGATGTGACACGTCTTCTAACACACGTGCGCTGAGGGGCGGATGTGTGGTCGACTATGCCTGCACCCCGTGGAGGTGGTCGAGTGCCAGACCGACAACCCATCCCCCTCGGCGCGCACGGCCAAGCCATGGCCGGGCAGGCGCCGGAGGTGGCCCTGCGTGCTTGTCCCGGGATTTCCGCAGCCGGCGGAACCACCCCGAGCGGGCCGGGGACACGACCTGGGGGTGTCTCCAGACCACCCGGCCAGCGTAGGGGCCGCGAACCCGCGGCCCCGGCCTGGGGCCGCCGCCGGGTTCTGCTGCTCAACGCCACTTTCGAGCCACTCACCGCGTTGCCGCTGCGGCGCGCTGTGGTGCTCGTCATGTGTGGCAAGGCCGAAGTGGTGCACGGCGACCCGGCGGGCGTCGAACTGCACGCCGCGACCGTTTCGCTGCCCGTGCCCTCGGTGATCCGGCTGAGCAACTACGTCCGGGTACCCTACCGAGCCCAGGTACCGCTCACGCGGGCCGGGCTGATGCACCGCGACCGGTACCGCTGCGCCTACTGCGGAGGCCGGGCCGAGACGATCGACCACGTCGTCCCGCGCAGCCGGGGCGGGCCCCACACCTGGCAGAACTGCGTGGCCTGCTGCGCCAAGTGCAACCACCGCAAGGCCGACCGGCTCCTGTCGGAGATCGGCTGGCGGCTGCGGGTGGTGCCGAGGGCACCGCACGGTCCGCACTGGCGGCTGCTCGCCCATTCCAAGGAGGCCGACCCGCTGTGGCGGCCCTACCTCGGGTCTGCCGCGTAGGCCTTCTTCGCGGATCGTTCACGCGCGTCGGCGCCCCGGCTGCCTGCTGGCGGCCGGGGCGAGCCGATGACCTGTGACGCGGTGCTGCTCAGGCGGCGAGCGCGTAGGCGCTCTGGCAGGTGACGCGGGTGCCCATGGTGACGCGGGTGCCCATGGTGACGCGGGTGCCCATGGTGACGCGCGTGCCCGCGGTGACGCGCGTGCCACGGGTGACCCTCGTGCCCCGCGTGACACGGGTGCCGCAGGTGACGCGGGTGCCGGCCGTGACCCGGGTGCCGCGGGTGACCCTGGTGCCACGGGTGACGCGCGTGCCCGCCGTGACCCTGGTCCCGCGGGTGACCCTGGTGCCTCGCGTGACGCGGGTGCCCATGGTCACCCGGGTGCCCGCCGTGACGCGTGTACCGCGGGTGACCCGAGTACCCCGCGTAACCCTTGTGCCGGACGTCACACGCGTTCCGGGCTGGAATTCAACGTCGCTGGGTGACCAAACGGTCTCGGTGATCGCCTGTGCGGGGGGCTGGACGCTCTGCATGACGTGGCCTCCTGGGACCGGTGCGTTACCTGCTGGGGGCTGGGAAGCGGGGCGCAAGGCCCGTACAGGTGAAAAAGCTACGAGGATTTCAAGGGGCCGACAAGACGAACGCGCCCGGTGCGGCCGCCTGTACGGTGAGTTGCCATCTTTCGGCCCGACGTCCTTCGCCCCAACGTTCCAGTCCTGGCACGGCAAGCGGCGGACGGCGTCCCCGAGGCGGTGAGCGGTCGGTCTCATCACGGGCGCGGTGAGCGGGTGGCCGGGATGGCCATCCGATACGCTCACCGGCGTGAACCTTGTCGAGACGATCCTGGTCTTCGCGGTGATCCCCTTGGCCATCTACGGAGTGGTCGGCCTGGCCACCCTGCGGACCAAGTTCGCCGGTACCCCCCGGTACCGGCCGGGGCAGCCGTGGGAGTACCCGGCCATGTGGTGGAGCGCCAACCCCGACGGGGTCGGCTCCGGGCACCGGCACGCCGGTGCGGACAACGCGGCGCCCGCCGACGGCGCCCCGACCGCTGCGGGAGGCGCTCGTGGCAGCTGGTGAACTGACGCACGCGCACAGCGCCGGCGTCGCCGAGCGAGAACTCGCCTACGGGGAGGCCATTACCTCCAGTGGGCGCCTTTCGGCAGCCAAGATGTACGAACCGGCTGCTCCGAAAGGCCCATTCACGACCAAGCAGCTGGCCCGGCTCGACGAGGCGCTGACCTTCGCCAGCCGGGAGACCGGCCTCGACTTCAGCATCTACCTCGGCGAGCTCGGCGAGGACAGCCGCGCGGGCGCGGAGAAGCTCCACTCGGGCACGTCCGACCCGGCCAACGCCGTCCTGATCGCGGTGTCGCCCGCCGAGCGGCTCATCGAGATCGTCACCGGCACGCACGCCTACCTGCGGCTGCCGGACCGGGGCGCGAAGCTCGCGGTCGCCAGCATGGTCGCCTCCTTCAAGGAGGGCGACCTGGTCGGCGGTCTCGTCAACGCCCTGCGCATGCTGTCGGACCAGGCTGGCTCGCCCGCCTGAGCCGCTTGAACGCCCGAAGGGGCCTGGTACCGCGTCTCCCACGCGATACCAGGCCCCTTCGGCATTCTCCCGCCGCGTTGCCACCCCAGGACTCACGTGCGTTCCCCGTGAAGTGCTCCGCGATGTCGTATTCGCGTGTTTCGCTCGCGCTGGAGCGCCGACGGGCTTACCCGCGGCCCGGCCGCATGTCGCGAACGCGTCGTTCGCGACGCTACAAGTGAAGGTAGCGGGGGTGGGGTGGGGGTAGGGGGCGCGCGGGTGAGGGGGGTGGTTTTAAAAAAAACGCGCGCCCCCGAGAA
>NZ_JBHYIK010000146.1:0-7157 GCF_042739735.1 Amycolatopsis sp. NPDC059027
GGCCCCCCCTCCCCCCCCCACAAGCCCCGCCCCCCCTGGCCGTTAACCCCCCCTTCCGGGGGGCCCGCCCCCGTTAGGGTGGCCTTAACGGCATGACCACGTCAGTCCAGCTGTGGGGCGACTTCGGACGCGATGAGGTCGATCTGGTCCAGATCGGACAGGTCCAGCAGCTGCAGGTAGAGCCGGGTGATCCCGGTCTTCTCACGCCACTGGCCGATCTTCTCGACGACCTCCGCCGGCGTCCCGGCGAGACCGTTCTGCCGCAGCTCGGCGACGTCGCGGCCGATGACGTCGGCGCGGCGCTTCACCTCGGCCTCGTCCCGGCCGACCGCGATCACCAGCGCCGACGAGCGCAGGATCTCCTTGGGGTCGCGCCCGATCTCCTCGGCCGCCGCGGCCACGCGCGCGAACTGCGCGGCGGCCGTGTCGGTGTCGACGAACGGCAGGTTGAACTCGTCGGCGTACTGCGCGGCCAGTGCCGGAGTGCGCTTCTTGCCGCCACCGCCGATGATCACCGGCGGCGCGGGCTGCTGCACCGGCTTGGGCAGCGCGGGCGCCTCGGCGAGCTTGTAGTGCTCGCCATCGAAGGAGAACGTCTCCCCCACCGGCGTCTTCCAGTACCCGGTGACGATCGCGAGCTGCTCGGCGTAGCGGTCGAACCGCTCCTTGAGCGGGGGCAGGTCGAGCCCCAGCGTGGTGTGCTCGTCGTCGTACCAGCCGGAGCCGAGACCGAATTCGACGCGGCCGCCGGACATCTGGTCGACCTGCGCCACCGTGATCGCCAGCACCGACGGGTGCCGGAAGGTGGCGGCGGTGACGAGGGTGCCGAGGCGGATGCGGCTGGTCTCCCGCGCCAGCCCGGCGAGGGTGATCCAGGCGTCGGTGGGGCCGGGAAGCCCGTCGGCGCCGCCCATCTTCAGGTAGTGGTCGCTGCGGAAGAACGCGTCGTAGCCGGCGGCCTCGGTCGCCTTGGCCACCCGCAGCAGGTCGTCGTAGCTGGCCCCTTGCTGGGGCTCGGTGAAGATCCTCAAGTCCACGACGTCAGCCTATAGAGCGACCGGTCAGCTCGCCGCCTGCTCCTCGCCGGTGGGACTCGCCGCCGACGTCTCCCGCAGCCGCTCCAGCAGCCGGACGATGACGCTTTCGATCTCGGCGCCGACCTTCTTCGGGTCCGCCGAGCCCGCGATCTCCGTCGCCGCGCTGGACAGCGCGCCGAACAGCAGCCGCGCGGTGATGTCGACCGGGACCGCGGCGATCTCGCCCGCCTCGATGAGTGCCTGGATCGCCGCGCGGACCAGCCCGAAGCTGCACCGTTCCTCGGCCTCGCGCCAGCGTTCCCAGCCCATCACCACCGGCGCCTCGTGGATCGCGATCCGCTGGTACGCCGGGTCGAGGCAGCTCTTGATGAACGCGTTGAGCCCGCCGCGCGCCCGGTCCCACGGCGAGCCTGGCCCGTTCACGATCTTGTCGAGACGGTCGTAGACGAGGCTCTCGACCGCTTCGAAAGCCGCCTCGAACAACGCCTGTTTACCGCTGAAATGGTGATACAGCGCGCCTTTGGTGACGCGGGCACGTTTCGCGATCTCGTCGAGCGAGGTACCCGCGTAGCCACGCTTGGTGAACAATTCCACCGCGCCGTCCACCAGCGCGGACCGGGTCGACTCGGAATAGTCGAGCCTTCTGGACCTCATTGTCGCCACCCTCACAACCTTACGCCCCAGGGACTCTCGCCATACCCATGGTATGTTGGGCCAGTCAGGTCCGTACCAGGAGTATGCAGCAAACCTGCAGTATGAACCAGGTCACGGAAGGGGAGCCACATCATGAGCTGGACCGACTTCTACCGTCGGCGAGATACCCTCGAAGCCGCACTCCGGCAGGCCGGGAACGACCCCGAGCGCCCGCTGTCACTCGCCGAGATCCCCGGCGCGGCCGAGTCCTTCAGCAGCGAGGAAGACCTCCTGCTGGCCCTGCACCACAAGTGGACTCAGCTGCTCGGCGGTTATCTGCGCGCCGAGCTGGCCGATCCCGAGGACGCGGCCGCGGGCCAGGTCCTCGACCAGGTCGACGCCGTCACCCGCGCGTGGAAGCGCGCGACGTCCGAACACGCGACGTTGCGTGCCGTCCTCGACGCCAACCTCGATCGCCACCCGGCCCTCACGCCCTTGCACGAGGGCGAGCTGCGCATGCTGGCGATCACCGCCGGGCTCGCCGAGTACGGCGAACCCGCCGACGAAATCACCAAGGTGGGTTACACCTTCGACGCGCTGCTGCGCAACGGCCCGGACGCTCGCCCGGCCCGCCGCCGCAGCCCGATGGGCCACCTGCTGCGCCTGCTCGCGCCGAGTGCGTGAGCGGCCGGAATGTAGTTAGGTAACGCCATGGCGGAGCGCACGAACAGCGGTCGCTGGACCGAGACGGACATCCCCGATCAGACCGGGCGGACCGTGCTGGTCACCGGCGCGAACTCGGGTCTCGGCCGCCGCACCGCCGACGTGCTCGCGGGCAAAGGCGCCCGCGTCCTGCTCGCCTGCCGCTCCCCCGAGCGCGGCGCGCGGGCGCTCGAACTCGTCCGCCGGGCAGCCACCGGCGCGGCACCCGAGCTGGTTTCGCTCGACCTCGCCGACCTCGCGTCCGTGCGCGCCGCAGCGGCGTCGGTACGCGAGCTGACCGGCGACGCGCTGGACGTCCTGGTGAACAACGCCGGCCTGATGGCCACCGCGCGCGGCAAGACCGCCGACGGGTTCGAAACCCAGTTCGGCACCAACCACCTCGGGCACGCGGCACTGACCTGGCTGCTGCTGCCCGCGCTGCGCGGTGGCGAGAACGCCCGCGTCGTCACTCTGTCGAGCGTCGCCGCGACCGGCGGCGGGCTGAGCATGACCGACCCGAACTTCGAGCACCGCCGGTACAACCCCGGCGTCGCCTACGCGCAGTCGAAGCTGGCCAACCAGGTCTTCGCGATCGAACTCGACCGGCGCCTGCGTGCCGCGGGCGAATCCGTCATCAGCGTCGCCGCGCACCCCGGTTACGTGGGGACCGGGCTGGGCGCCGGGATGGCCCGTTCCTACGGGAACCCGCTGCTGAGCCGGGGCATCCTCGCCGTCAACAGGATCGGTGAAACGCTCTTCGCGATGCGGCCCGAGCAGGGCACGCTGCCGCAGCTGTACGCGGCGACCGCGCCGGGTGTCGAAGGCGGCGACTACATCGGCCCGAGCGGCATCGGCGGTCTGCGGGGCTACCCCGCCAAGGTGCGCACGCTCGCGTCCGCGCGCGACGCCGCGACCGGCCGCGCGCTGTGGGATCTGACCGCGAAGTTGACCGGCGTCACCCCCGACCCCGCGTGATCGATACCGCTCCGGAAGCGGGCGTAGGGTGGCTTTTGTGAGTGCTGCGCCGGAGGGTCGGAAGCTGTTGCGGCTGGAGGTCCGCAATAGCCAGACGCCGATCGAGAAGAAGCCTTCGTGGATCAAGACGCGGGCGAAGATGGGGCCGGAGTTCACTGAACTCAAGGGTCTCGTTCGCCGGGAGGGTCTGCACACGGTCTGTGAAGAGGCCGGGTGTCCCAACATCTACGAGTGCTGGGAAGACCGTGAGGCCACGTTCCTGATCGGTGGGGATCAGTGCACTCGTCGCTGTGATTTCTGTCAGATCGACACGGGCAGGCCTGCGGAGCTGGATCGCACCGAGCCGCGCAAGGTCGCGGAGTCGGTGCAGGCGATGGGGCTGCGCTATTCGACGGTCACCGGCGTTGCCCGCGACGATCTGGAGGACGGTGGCGCCTGGCTATACGCCGAGACCGTGCGGCAGATCCACAGCCTGAACCCGGGCACCGGTGTCGAGTTGTTGATCCCGGATTTCAACGCTGATCCCGCGCAGTTGGCGGAGGTGTTCGGGTCGCGGCCGGAGGTGTTGGCGCACAATGTGGAGACGGTGCCGCGGATTTTCAAGCGGATCCGGCCTGGGTTCCGGTACGCGCGGTCCCTTGAGGTGATCACGAAGGCGCGTGAGGCTGGGTTGGTGACGAAGTCGAACCTGATCCTCGGGATGGGCGAGACCCCGGACGAGGTCGCCCCGGCGATGCGGGATCTGGTGGACGCGGGTTGTGAGATTCTGACGATCACGCAGTATCTGCGGCCGTCGCCGCGGCATCATCCGGTGGACCGGTGGGTGAAGCCGGAGGAGTTCGTGGAGCACTCCAAGGCGGCCGAGGCGATGGGCTTCGCCGGGGTCATGGCCGGACCGCTGGTGCGGTCCTCCTACCGCGCCGGACGCCTCTACGCGCAGACCAAGGCACACCGCGGGGAAACCCTGCCGGAGAACCTCGCGCACCTCGCCGCCGAAGGCCCCGCCGCGCAGGAGGCCAGCAGCCTGCTGGCGAGGTGATCGCCGCTGCGGGCCGTCGGCCCACCCCGTACGGGTGAGCACCACCACGAGCCCGGTCCGCAGCCGCTTCGCCTTACTACATTCGGCGGTATGACCGTTCTGGAGCTGCCCCGGCCGATCGCCTTCGTCCTCGGCGGGGGCGGCAGCCTCGGCGCCATGCAGTTCGGGATGCTGCGCGCCCTCGACGAAACCGGGCTGAAGCCGGACCTCGTCGTCGGCACATCGGTCGGCTCGCTCAACGGTGCCGTGCTCGCGCTGGCCGGCGGCGACCCGATCGAGCGGCTGCGGGGCATCTGGGCACGCATGACCCGGCATGAGGCGTTCCCCGGCGGGGTACTGAGCCAGGTGCGGACGCTGCGGCACAGCAAGACGCATCTCTTCCCCAATTCGGGCCTCACCGCGATCGTCGAGGAGCACATCGGCCACGGCGCCCGGTTCGAGGACCTCGAACTACCGCTCGGCGTCGTCACCACCGACGTCGACACCGCGGAGCCGATCCTGATCCGTGAGGGCCCGCTGCTGGAGCCGCTGCTGGCGAGCTGCGCCATCCCGGGCATCTACCCGCCGGTGCCCCACGACGGCAGGCTGCTCTACGACGGCGGGCTGGTCGCGAACGTGCCGATGCGCCAGGCTCTGGCCATGGGCGCCCGGTCGCTGGTGGTCCTGGACTGCGCGTTCCCCGGCCGGATGCCCGGGCCGCCGCGGACGTTCGCCGAGGTCATGATGTTCACCGCGATGATCAGCATGCGGAACCAGGCGGTGCTGGAGGCCCCGATCGCGGCCGCGCGGGTGCCGGTGGTCTATCTGCCGGGGCCCGCCCCGGTACGGATCAGCCCACTGGACTTCAGCCGGACCGAGGAACTCACAAATCAGGCATACGAGGCCGCGCGGGATTACCTCGGCGAAATCACCGTCGACGGGCCGGGCCTGTATGGCGCACCAGGCCTTGTCACAAAGTGAAGAAAATTACCGGGCTGCACCGATCCGGTGCGGGGAACGTCTTTCTCGTCGCGTAGTTTTGAGGGCGAAGGCCAGCCGCCCGCATTACCAAAAAGAGACAAAATGTTCCCCAAGAAAACATTACTTTCACTTGCTGCGATTCTCTCCGCGGCGCTGATGCTGTCATCCTGTTCGGGCGGCACCGGCGGCCCCGGGGACGGCTCGCCAGCACAGTCCCCGGAAAGCCCGGTGTCGGTGAGCATCGAGCCGGCCGGCGGGACCGGCGTCAACCCGACCACGCCGATCGTCGTCAAGGCGGCGAACGGGAGGCTGACCGACGTCACGGTGACGAACGCCGTCAAGGGAACAACCGTGTCCGGGCAGCTCAGCGCCGACGGGCTCAGCTGGACTTCGACCGAACCGCTCGGCTACGGCAGCACGTACAAGATCGTCGCCCAGGCCCTCGGCGGCAACGGGAAGCCCGTCGAGCAGCACAGCCAGCTGAGCACGCTGTCCCCCCAGCGGCAGGCCAGCCCGGACCTCGTCCCGGCGCCCGCGTCGGTGGCGACCTCCGGAGTCGGGGTCGGTCAGCCGATCGTGTTCAGTTTCAGCCAGCCGGTGCAGAACCGAGCCGAGGTCGAAAAACGGCTGTCGGTGGAGTCGACGCCGAAACAGGAGGGCTCCTGGTACTGGATGGACGATAAGAACGTCCATTACCGACCCAAGGAGTACTGGCGGCCGGGAACCGTGCTGAAGGTGACGGCGAAGGTGTACGGGGTCGATTTCGGAAATGGCGTGTACGGTGCGACGGATCGCACCGAAACGTACAAGGTGCACGATTCCTGGATCGCCAAGGCGGACGGGAACACCGAGCAGATGCAGATCTTCCACAATGGGCAGCCGGTCAAATCGATGCCCATTTCGATGGGCAAGGACTCGACGCCGACGCATGTCGGCCCGCACGTCATCTCGGACAAGCAGGAGAGCACGGTGATGGACTCCTGCACCTTCGGGCTCTGCCCGCCGGCGCCGGGGGCGTACAAGACGACCGAGAAGTGGGCGGTCCGCATCTCCAACGACGGCGAGTTCGTGCACGAGAACCCCGCCAGCGTAGGCGCGCAGGGCAGCGCCAACGTCTCCCACGGCTGCATCAACCTGAACGCGGCGAACGCCGAATGGTTCTTCCGGACCATGGGGCTCGGGGACGTGGTCGAGGTGACCAACTCGGGCGGCCCGCAGCTGCCGGTGTGGGATCTGTACGGCGACTGGTCGAAGTCCTGGCAGGACTGGCAGAGCGGCAGCGCCGTCAAGTGACGAGACGGCCCGAGGCGGCGGAAGCGGCTAGAGCGCCGTGGTCTTCGCGGAACCCGTCCGCGCTCTGAGCCGGGCCTGCGATCCGGCTTTACGCCGGTGCGCCCAGCCCGAGGCGAGCCCTAGTAGCCCGATGGCCTGGCACACTCCGCCGCGGAGATGTCGACCGGGCGGAGCACTCAGGCGTCGTGAAGAAACCTTCGGGCGTGCGGAATGGTATGTCGTGAACGACACGTTGGGGGCGATAAGTGTCTCGAACGCCCGTCGTTCACGACACCGGCGCTGCAGCCCTCACGGCTACCCGGCCGACGGAATCTCACCGTGCCGAAGACCAGCCTACGGATGCGCTCGAGAGTGAGCGAGGGACCTTTGCTATCGCCGGGCGGCAGTGAAGGTCCCTTGCCCCCGGCGGGGCGGGTGGGGTCAGCGCGGGGGGCTCGTGGGGAAGACCGGGTGTATAGCGAAAAGGGCCTTGCCGGGAGAACCGTGGGGGTTCTCGACCGGGCAAGGCCCTTCTCATC
>NZ_JBHYIK010000147.1:0-6857 GCF_042739735.1 Amycolatopsis sp. NPDC059027
TCGGCGTAGGGGATGTTCAGCGTCTCCTGCAACAGACGGACAAGGCTTCCGTACCCGGTGGTATCGCGGATGCCGCGTCGTTCGAGTTCGGCCATCACCTCGCCCTGCACAGCGGCCTCACGCCGCTGCACGGATTCGGACTCGAGGAGTCGTGTCAGCAGGCAGTCGACATCGACGCGCCACCACTCGGTGCGCGTTGCGGAGGTGCTGCTGTCGACTGCCACGACATCAACGATACGCCGCCCGATCGAACATGTGTGCTATCGATCGGGTGAACCTGCGACACGCAGTTTTCCTTGCTGCGCAAGGGTTTGCGCGTAATCCATACGCCGGTGTCCCGAAAGCTCCGTTGGGGACGGTGAACGTCCTGAACGACGCGTTCGGGACATGAGGCCGGTCATGGCCTGCTGCCCCGGAGTCGATGCGGCGGCCCGGTGGAGGTTGGTCTCGCGGCACACGCGATCGCCGCCCCGGCCCACATTCGAGACGGCCGGCGAACCCTGCGGCGGCTAGTCCACTTTGTACACTCGGGTGGTTGCTGCGCTGAGCGGGTTGCCGTCCCGGCTTTCGGGGCGCAGTTCGGCGACGGGCTTGCCGTCCGTGCCTTTGAGTACGGAGTGTGGCTCATCGGCACCGAAGGCGTGGCGTTCCCCCCACTGCCTCAACGCGACGATGGCGGTGAAGAGATCCTGCCCGGCTTCGGTGAGCTCGTAGGCGTGCCGCTTGCCGCCGGGGGTGGTGCTGGTCGCGAGGATCCCGTGGTCGACGAGCTTGCGGAGGCGGTCGGTGAGGATGTTCCTGGCGATCCCGAGGCGCCGCTGGAATTCGGTGAACGTCGCCGCGCCGTCCATGGCGTCGCGGACGATCAGCAGGCTCCATCTGTCGCCCACGAGGTCGATCGTCCGGGCGACGGGGCACGTGGGATCGGTCCAGTCGCGGCCGGCGCCGAGCGTTGTGGTCATGGACACACCTCCTGATCGGTTGCATTTTGAAACCGTTGCTGCCTACGCTGACATGGTTGCATATTGCTACTGATTGGGGATCCGTGGTGGCAGGAGTCACGAGATCGTGGCGGCTGGTCCTGGCGCTGGTGTGCGCCGTGGCGGTGTCGACGATCTACGCGATACAGCCGGTGCTGGAGGCGGTGGGCAGGGACCTCGGCCTGGCTCCGGAATCGCTGGGCCTGCTGGTCGCCGCCGGGCAGATCGGCTACTTCGCCGGTCTGGTCCTGCTGGTGCCGCTCGGGGACATGCTGAACCGTCGTCGGCTCATCACCGGGCATCTGGTGCTCACCGCGGTGGGGGCCGCGATCGCGGCGGCCGCGCCGAACGGTGTCCTCGTGGCGGTCGGCCTGGCGGTCGCGGGCGTGTTCGCGGTCGTGGTGCAGATAACGGTCGGCTACGTCGCCGCAGTCTCTTCGCCTGCCGAGCGGGGCGGCAACATCGGCGCGGTCACTTCTGGCGTGGTCATCGGCATCCTCGGTGTCCGCGTCCTCGCCGGGGTACTGGGTGACACGCTCGGCTGGCGCGCCGTGTACGTGCTGCTGGCCGTGCTGTGCGTGGTGCTCGCCGTCGTCGTCCGGGCCGGGCTCCAGTCGGACACCAGGACGACCGGCGAACGCTACGGGAGGGTTCTGGCGTCCATGGGACGTCTCGTGCTCACGGATCGGCTGTTCCTGAGCCGGGGCCTGATCGCCTTCTTCCTCTTCGCGTCCTTCGGAACCCTCTGGAGTGGGCTTTCGCTCCCGCTCGGCGCCGATCCGTGGAACTTCGGCACCACGGAGATCGGACTCTTCGGAATGGTGGGTCTCGCCGGAGCGCTCGGCGCCGCCCGTGCGGGAAAGTGGGCCGACGGCGGTCGCGCGCAGCCGATCAGCGGGTGGTCGCTGGTGCTGCTCGCCGTGTCCTGGCTGCTCATCGCCCAGACCGGCGGGCCGACTCTCTGGTTCCTCATCGCGGGCATCGTCCTTGCCGACTTCGCGGTCCAAGCCGTGCACGTCAGCAGCCAGCATCTGTTGACCACGGCGCACCCGAACCGGGCCAGCAGCGTCATCGGCGCCTACATGGCCTTCTATTCCCTCGGCTCCGCGTTCGGCGCGGTCACGACCACCTGGGCGTACGGTGCCTGGGGATGGTGGGCTTCCTGCTGTGTCGGCGCCCTCTATGCGTTGTGCGCCTTGGCCGTGTGGGGACTGGCCCGGCGCAGCGGCACCCTGTGCCCCACTGTCCACTCTGGACTGACCAGGGAATCCTGTGCTCATTGAGGTGCCGTGATCGCGGAGGTGACGGCGATGATCGCCGGTGATGGCGGGCCGGGAAGCCGCGCCACGAGGACTCGGCGGATCTCGCGGGGCGCGCCGTCGACCCGCAGCATGGCCACTCCGGAAGGCAGCACCGCCGCCAGGCGGGAGGGGACCGTGGTGACGCCGAGGCCGGCCGCGACGAGATGCAGTTTCGTCAGCCAGTCGCGTGCACTGTGGACGATGCGGGGCCTGCCGGGCAGGCCGGGCCACGCGCCCAGCATCGGTTCGGAACCTGTTGCCGGGGTTGCGATCCAGTCGACGTCCAGGAGTTCGTCGACGTGGACCGATGCGCGACCGGCGAACGCGCCGGTGGCCGGGGCGGCCACGAGCAGTTCGGTGTCTTCGACGGTTTCGACGTGCAGGCGCGGCGATTCGCCGTCCGGGGGCCGATGGGGCGGGCGGGAGGTCAGCAGGGCGAGGTCGATCGAGCCCGCCCGAAGCGCCCGGACCAGGCCGGGTGTCGTGCCCTCGCGCGTGGTCACCCGGACCTGAGGACTCGTCGCGGTCAGCCGGGCCAGCGCGGCGGGCAGCAGTACCGCTCCGGCGCTCAGGAGGACACCGAGCCGGACGCGCTCGCTCCGTGGCGCAGTGCCGGTGAGGTCGCGCTCGGCCGCGGCCACGGAGCCGAGGATCGCGCGGGCGTGCCGCAGCAGCGTCAACCCCGCTGGAGTGAGCCGCACCCCGCCGGGGTGTCGTTCGAACAGGGTCGCGCCCACGCTCCGTTCGAGGGCCACGGCCTGGCGGGAAACCGCCGACTGCGTGTAGCCGAGCCGCGCCGCCGCCGCGGTGAAGCTGCCCGACTCGGCGATCTGGCGCAGCACGCGCAGGCTCACGCTCGAGAAGTCCATGCCTATCACGCATACCAGCAATGCGAGATCTTCGCTTGGCGCATGCCCGTGGCGCTTCTAGCGTCGAGATCGGCGAAACGAGGAGGTCATCGGTATGCGTGCGGCGGTATTGACGGAGTTCGGCGTCCCCCTGACGGTGCGGGAGGTACCGGACGTCGAGGCCGGAGGCGGCGAGGTGGTGGTCGAGGTGCTCGCGGCGTGCGTGCTCCCTTACACCCAGGAAGTCTTCAGTGGCAAGAGAAACTACCCGCTCGAACCGCCGGTCGTGCCCGGGCTCGGCGGCATCGGGAGGATCGTCGGTGTCGGCCCGGACGCCACGAAAACGCGCGTCGGCGACCTCGTGTGGTGCGACTCGACAGTACGCTCCCGGGACGACGCCCTCACCCCCGACATCATGTTGCAGGGCTGGAGTTCTCGTGGCGAAGGCGGCGCGAGGCTCGCCCGGTATCTGCACGACGGGTCGTTCGCCGAGCTCATGCGGATGCCGACGGAGAACGTGCACCCGCTGCCCGCGTCGGCGGCGGACGACCCCGCGCGCTGGTCCGCGCTCGCTGTGCACGCCGTCCCTTACGGCGGGCTGCTGGCCGGTGGTCTCGAAGCCGGCGAGACGCTTCTTGTCAGCGGTGCCACGGGAAACTTCGGCAGCAGCGCGGTGGCGGTCGGGCTCGCGATGGGAGCGGGCAGGGTCGTCACCCCGGGACGGAACCGGGCCGCGCTGGATCTGCTCGCCGATCGTTTCGGCGCGCGAGTGCGTCCGGTCGAACTCACCGGTGACGAGGACACCGACCGCGCCGCGATGCGCGCCGCGGCCGATGGCCCGATCGACGTCGTGCTGGACCTGCTTCCGCCACAGGCACCCGGCACGGCGACGAGAACCGCCGCCATGACCGTGCGCGAACGCGGCCGTGTCGTGCTCATGGGCGGCGTCGGCATGCTCGGCGGCGCCGATCTCGCGCTGCCGTACCCGTGGCTCATGCGGAACTCGATCACCGTGCGCGGGCAGTGGTTGCACCCGCGCACGGCGAACGTCGGCCTGATCCGGCTCGCCGGATCGGGCGCGCTGGACCTCGGGGCCGAGCGCGTCGAACGGTTCGGCCTCGACGAGGTCAACGACGCGATCGCCCACGCCGCCGCGCACGGCGGTCCCTTCGATCGCACCGTGCTCACCCCCGCGGACCGGTGAGTTCGATCGTCGCCCGGCCCAGCGCGGGAGCACGGCGGCGTTCTCGCTCGGGGAGGCCGCGGCCGTGCGCGAACCGAGTGAGAGCCGTCATGCCCGCGGGAAAATTGTGCTAGTGATCTGTGGTCGCCTTCGACGAGTCGAGGAGGAACCATGATCCGGCGTTGGAACCCTGATACCGTGGCCGCACCGCTCGGGGCCTACAGCCATCTGGCGCACGTGCCCGCCGATCACGAGCTGGTGGTGATGGCGGGCCAGATCGGTGTGCTGCCCGAGGGTGGTCTCGCAGGTGAGGACGTGACGGCTCAGACCGAGGCGGTGTACGCCAACATCGAGCGTCTGCTGGCGGCGGCGGGCGCCGGGCCGCGGCAGCTGGTGAAGGTGTTCAGCATGGTGGCGAGCACCGAGCATCTGCCGGGCTACCGCGCGGCGATGAGAGAGGTCTTCAGCCGCTGGTTTCCCGACGGTGACTGGCCCACCCACTCGATGATCGTGGTGGCGGCGCTGGCGAAACCGGAACTCCTCGTGGAGGTGGAGGCGCTGGCCGCGGTTCCCCGGTGACGGCGGGGTCCCGCCGAAGTCCGGGGTGAAGCGTTCGGTCGAAGGAGGGGCGCATGGACGAGGTCGATCTTCACGTCCACGTCGGCAAGGACCTGAACGGCGACGCCGCGGTTCGTGGCATGGTCGCGTCGACGTTCGGGCTGGTCGGCGAACTCCCCGGCGTGGTCACCACGGGATGCGGGATGCGGGTGCCGCGTGCGAGGACCTCCGGGCTCCCGGAGCGGGTCACCTGCCTGGCCTGCCGCGAACACGCCGTCCGGGAACACCTCGGCCGGGCCGGCCAGATCGAGCGGCTGGCCGGGCTGCCGGGGACGGACATCAGCGGCGCGCAGGCGCGTTCGGTCGCGGACTGGCACCGCGAGCGTGCCAGGAAGTTCGCCGGTTCCTGAGCCCGTGCGGGCGGCGGGCTGACGCGTACCGCTACGACGTCGCCCTCGGTCCACCACGTTCAGCCGTCAGCGCGGTGGCCAGTTCGTCCAGTCCGGTGCACCGCCAGTCGAAGACATCGGAACTCGACGGCGCGTCCCCGATCGGGCGCTGGACGTAGGCGGTCCGCATCCCCGTCGCCTGGGCGCCGCGGAGGTCCCAGGCGTGGGCGGCCACCATGAGCACGCGTTCCGGCGGGCATCCGGCGGCGTCGAGGGCGAGCTGGTAGACCTCCGGCGCCGGCTTGTAGGCCAGGGCGGCTTCGCCGGACAGGGCCTGGTGCCAGCGCAGCCCGGCGTGGGCGGCCAGCCGCGGCAGAGCGGTGCGCCCGGCATTGGAAAGCCCGAGCACCGGGAATTGCCGCGCCAGCCGTTCGAGACCGGCGGCGGAGTCGGGCCAGGGTGGCAGGCGCTGCCCCGCGGTGGCCAGCCGCGCGATGGCCGCCGGATCGGTGAGCCCGGCACGTCCGGCCACCCGCTCCGCTGCCTCTCTGTCGATGACCTCGCTGCCGGCGTACGTGCGGTGCCCTTGCGCGATGCGTCGCTGCTCCTGCTCGACGTGCTCCTGCCAGGCCGTGAACAGCTCGTCGACGGCCGCGTCGTCGGCCGCGGGCACCGCGTCGCGGATGGCCGCCCGCAACCCGCCGGGTTCGTCGACCAGCGTGCCGAGGACGTCGAAGACCACGACCTCGATGAGGGGGCTCTCGGTCATATGTTCCCCCGTTCCGCGCTCGCGTCACCAGTTTGACAGGTGATGATCATGCCTCAGTGATGCGTCACCGGTCAAGGCGGTGATGGGGGATCGCGACCGTCAACGCCTCGGTATCCCCTACCGTGTCCGGCATGGGGACGGACGACTGGCTGGCCGATACTCGAACCTCGTACGACACGGTCGCGACGACCTATGCCGGCCAGGTGCGCGGCGCTGTGGCCGGGCACCCGTACCTGCGATCGGTGCTGGCCTTGTTCGCGGACCTGGTGCGAACCGCGGGCGGCGGACCGGTGGCGGACATGGGCTGCGGCCCCGGGCACGTGACCGCCCAGCTACACGAACTCGGCATCGACGCGTTCGGCGTCGATCTTTCGCCCAGGATGATCGACATCGCCCGGCGCGAAAATCCTGGCCTGCGGTTCGAAGTGGGTTCGATGACCGATCCCAGTCTCGCCGATGGGTCGGTCGCCGGTCTCCTTGCGTGGCAGTCGTTGATCCACATCCCGGACGACGAGATCCCCGCGGTTTTCGGGCACTTCCACCGGGCCTTGCGGCCGGGCGGACCGCTGCAGCTCCTGTTCCATGTCGGCACCGGGTCGCGGGTGAAGACCGAGGGCTATGGCGGTCACCCGATGAAGGTCCACGTCCACCGCCGTCAGCCGGAGCAAGTGGCGGCCTGGCTGCGCGATGCCGGATTCACCGTCGAGGCCCAGCTACTGCTCAACCCGGACGAGGACGCGTCACAGGCCATCCTTTCTGCGCGCCGCCAATCCTGACTTCGGTGCGGTGGCTGGGGTGCGGGCTGCCTTGCGCGGATCGCGCGCAAGGC
>NZ_JBHYIK010000148.1:0-6315 GCF_042739735.1 Amycolatopsis sp. NPDC059027
GGCGTCAGATGCCCGCAAGGTGGCCTTAACGGCATTACACGGTCTCAGCGTGACTGGGCTTGGCCCGGCATGGCGACGGCGGTGGGTTTCTCGCCCGCTTCGGCTCGCCACGGCGTGCCCCGGCGGGCGGCCGCGACCATCGCGGCCAGTGCCATTCCGCGCAGCGCGGCGTCATCGGTGCGGGTGAGGACGTTCAGCCAGGCCGCCGCCGTGTCCGACTCGGCCGTGGCGATGACCACGGCCGCGGAGCCGCTGTCGGTGACCGGCTTCGGCGGCACGTACGCCGCTTCCGGCGCCACGGGGGACGTCCCGGCGGCGGAGATCATCTTCCGGCACAGGTCGCGCCGCTCGGCGTGCTCGGCCATCCCGCTCTTCTCCGCGTCGCCGAACGCGGCCGGGAGGAAGGCACTGACCAGCCCGTACACCCAGACCGCCGCGTGCTCGGCGGCGAGGGCCTTCTGCAGCGGGTCGATCGCCTCCGGCGGGAGCGCGCCGGTGGGCGCGGCCGGGTCCGGGGCGTCCTCACCGGGGCCCAGCGGCGGGGCGACACGCTGGAGCGCCGCGCAGCCCGCCGCGATCGACGCGACCAGGCCCGCTCGGTACCTCGGCAGGCCGCCGACGAGGTCCGCGGCCTGCTTGCGTGCCTCCGCCAGCCGGTCGCGGAACCCGTCGACACCGCTCGGCGGGACCGGCGTGGAGGACGGCGCGGCCGCCTTCGGCCGGTTCAATCGGTCCACTTCGGACTTGAGCGCCGCGGCGTGCGCGGCACGGGCTTCGGCGACCTGAGTGGCGACGGCGTCCGTCGCGAGCGCCCTGGCGGCCGCGGCGTCCGCCTCGGCGGCGGCGAGCAGCGGGGCCAGCGGATCGGGGCTCTCGTCGTTGCCCCCCGAACAGGCGGCCAGCGGCACGGCCAGTGCGGCCAGCGCCCCCGCTCGCAGGGCGGCACGTCGGCTGAACTCGATCGATCTTGCGGTCACGTCGGCCCATCCTGCCAGGTCCGCCCACGGCACCGCCGCTCGCGCGTGACGGCGGCCCCACCAGATAAGCTGGTCCACTACGACCGCAGTCGTGACCAGCCCGCCCGCTCACCCAGCCGAACAGGAGTGCTCCACGTGCCCAACGAACTCGCCAGCCGGCTGGAGCCGATAGTGGCCGAAGCCGTCAGCACCGCGGGTTTCGACCTCGACGCCCTCGAGGTGCAGCAGGCCGGCCGCCGCCGGCTGGTCAAGGTCGTCGTCGACTCCGACGACGGCGTCGGGCTGGACGAGGTCGCCGAGGTGAGCCGTGCCGTGTCGGCCGCACTCGACGACAACGATCACGTACTGGCCAGTGCCTACACCCTCGAGGTCACCTCGCCGGGCCTCGACCGGCCGCTGACCCTGCCGCGCCACTGGCGCCGCGCCCGGTTCCGCCTGGTGCGTGTCACGCCGCACGAGGGCGCCGCGTTCGTCGGCCGCGTCGGCCACGCGGGCGAGAAGGCCGCGCGGATGCTGGTCGGCGGCGAGCTCACCGACGTCGGCTACGCCTCGGTGGCCAAGGCCGTTGTCGAGATCGAATTCAAGCAACCACCGGCCGAAGAACTGAAACTGTTGGAGGAGGACGCGTCCGGCATGATCCGTGCCACCGGCGGCGAACCCGCCCCGACCGCACCTGAGGAGGGGCAGAAGTGAACGTCGACATCGCCGCCCTGCGCGCCATCGAGCGGGACAAGGACATCCCCTTCGAAACGGTCATCGAGGCCATCGAGACGGCGCTGCTGACCGCGTACAAGCACACCGAGGGCCACCAGCCGCACGCGCGGATCGACATCGACCGCAAGACCGGCCTGGTCCGCGTCCTCGCGCACACCCTCACTCCCGACGGCCAGGTCGACGAGGAGTGGGACGACACGCCCGAGGGCTTCGGCCGGATCGCCGCGACCACCGCGCGCCAGGTCATCCTGCAGCGCCTGCGCGACGCCGAGCACGAGAAGACCTTCGGCGAGTTCTCCGCGAAGGAGGGCGAGATCGTCGCCGGGGTTGTGCAGCGCGACGCCCGCGCCAACGCGCGCGGCATGGTCGTCGTCCAGGTGGGCGACACCGAGGGCGTCCTGCCTTCGGGTGAGCAGGTGCCGGGGGAGCCCTACGAGCACGGCAGCCGCATCAAGGCGTACGTCCTCGTCGTCTCCCGCAGCAACCGCGGCCCGCAGATCACCCTGTCCCGCTCGCACCCGAACCTGGTGCGCAAGCTGTTCGCGCTGGAGGTCCCGGAGATCGCCGACGGCACCGTCGAGATCGCCGCGGTGGCGCGCGAGCCGGGACACCGGACGAAGATCGCGGTCAAGTCCACCGTTTCGGGCGTCAACGCCAAGGGCGCCTGCATCGGGCCCGTGGGCGCGCGCGTGCGCAACGTGATGAGCGAGCTGGCTGGCGAGAAGATCGACATCATCGACTACTCGGACGACCCCGCCACGTTCGTCGGGAATGCCCTGTCCCCGGCGAAGGTTGTGTCGGTGACGGTCGTGGACGAGCGGGCGAAGGCCGCCCGTGTCGTGGTGCCCGATTTCCAGCTGTCGCTGGCCATCGGCAAGGAGGGGCAGAACGCCCGCCTCGCCGCCCGGCTGACCGGCTGGCGGATCGACATCCGCAGCGACGCGGCCCCCGCCGAGGCGGGTGATCAAGGCCACTCCGAAGATCCGCGGCCCGCCGCGACAACCGGTTCGGCTGAGTGAAGGTCGAAGCGCTAGACTCAGGAGTGGTTCGAAGTCCGCGGCGGGCATCCGAGCACCAGGCGCACCGGGAATCTCCGGTGCGCACATGTGTGGGTTGTCGGCAGCGGGCCTTGATCGGTGAGCTGTTCCGAGTGGTCGTGAAGGACGGGCGGCTGGTCGTCGACGAACGTCGGCGGCTGCCGGGCCGGGGAGCGTGGTTGCATCCCGGGCCGGACTGCCTGGCCAAGGCCGAGCGGCGGCGAGCCTTCCCCAGGGCGTTACGCGATCCTGGGGCGCTCGACGCCCAAGCGGTCCGCGAGTACCTCACGGGCACCTAGGCGGCGCACCGAGCGAGACACGGAGCCGGGACATCCCCGGGTCCGCACGGAATGAAGGAAGCAGGTCGACCCGTCATGAGTCAGCCGTGAAGCTGAAGCCATGAACGCGCGACGATAAGGACGAGGTCAGCGGGTCCGCCGCCTGGCCTCCCCTAGATGAGGAGAGCTGTGCCAGGCAAGGCCCGTGTACATGAGCTCGCTAAGGAGCTCGGCATCACCAGCAAGGAAGTTCTCGCCAAGCTCAAGGAGCAGGGCGAGTTCGTGAAGTCCGCGTCCTCCACGGTCGAGGCGCCGGTCGCCCGCCGGTTGCGGGACGCGTACTCCCCGAAGAGCGCGGCCAAGAAGCCCGCGCCCACCCCCGGCCCGCCGGCGCGTCCCGCGCCGCCCGCGGCCAACGGCGCGGCCCCCGCGTCGCCGAAGCCCGCCGCGCCCGCTCCGCAGGCCCCGGCGGCCAAGCAGCAGGCCCCCGCGCCGTCCGCGCCGAAGCCGGGCGGTGCCCGTCCCGGCCCGCGGCCCGGTCCGCGCCCGGCGCCCCAGCAGCAACCGCAGCAGCAGGTCCCGGCCGCGAAGGCCGAGCCCGCCGCGCCCAAGCAGGACACCCCCGCGCCGTCCGGCCAGCAGTCCTCCGGCACGGTCGTCCCGCCCAAGCCGCAGGGTCCCAAGCCCGGTGGCCCCAAGCCCGGTCCGCGCACGCCGCGGGTCGGCAACAACCCGTTCGGCGTCGGTTCCGGCGCGCCGGCCCCGCGCCCGCCCGCACCGCGGCCGGGTTCGGGTCCCTCCGGTGACCGTGCGCCCCGTCCGGGTGGTGGCTCGGAGCGTCCCGGTGGCGGCGACCGGCCGGCACCGCGTCCCGGTGGCGGTTCCGGCGGTGGCAACCGCCCGAGCCCGGGCAACATGCCCCCGCGCCCGAACCCCGGCATGATGCCGGGCCGCCCGGCCCGTCCGGCCGGTGGTCCCGGTGGCGGCCGTGGTGGTCCCGGTGGCGGCGCTCGTGGTGGTCCCGGTGGCGGCGGTCGTCCCGGTGGCGGCGGCGGTTTCCGCGGCGGCCCCGGTGGCGGTGGCGGCGGCGGTGGGTTCCGCGGCGGTCCCGGTGGGGGCGGCGGCGGTGGCGGTTTCCGTCCCGGTGGCGGTGGCCCCGGTGGCGGCGCCCCGGCCGGTGGCGGCGGTTTCCGTGGCGGCGGCGGTGGCCGTGGTGGCCCCGGTGGCCGTGGCGGTACCGCGGGTGCCTTCGGGCGCCCGGGTGGTCCCTCGCGCAAGGGCCGCAAGTCGAAGCGGCAGAAGCGCCAGGAGTACATGGACAACATGCAGGCGCCCAGCGTCGGCGGCGTCCGCCTTCCCAAGGGCCAGGGCGAGACGATCCGGCTGCCGCGTGGTGCCTCGCTGACCGATTTCGCGGAGAAGATCGACGCGAACCCGGCCTCCCTGGTCCAGGTGCTGTTCCACCTCGGCGAGATGGTCACCGCGACGCAGTCGGTGTCGGACGACATCCTCGAGTTGCTCGGCGGCGAGATGAACTACGTCGTCCAGGTCGTGTCCCCCGAGGAGGAGGACCGCGAGCTGCTGGAGACCTTCGAC
Organism: Amycolatopsis sp. NPDC059027; assembly: GCF_042739735.1. Lineage (NCBI taxonomy): Bacteria > Bacillati > Actinomycetota > Actinomycetes > Pseudonocardiales > Pseudonocardiaceae > Amycolatopsis > Amycolatopsis sp. NPDC059027. Next base: position 4,603 of record NZ_JBHYIK010000148.1, read on the forward strand.
ATCACCTACGGTGAGGACGAGGGTGGCGAGGAGGACCTGCAGGTCCGGCCGCCGGTCGTGACCATCATGGGTCACGTCGACCACGGTAAGACCCGGCTGCTGGACACGATCCGGAAGACGAAGGTGCGCGAGAGTGAAGCCGGTGGCATCACCCAGCACATCGGCGCCTACCAGATCGAGACCGAGCTCGAGGGCACCCCGCGCCTGATCACCTTCATCGACACCCCGGGTCACGAGGCGTTCACCGCCATGCGTGCCCGCGGTGCGAACTCGACCGACATCGCGGTGATCGTGGTGGCGGCCGACGACGGTGTCATGCCGCAGACGGTGGAGGCGATCAACCACGCCCAGGCCGCGAAGGCCCCGATCGTGGTGGCGATCAACAAGATCGACAAGGAGGGCGCGAACCCGGACAAGATCCGGCAGCAGCTCACCGAGTACGGCCTGATCGCCGAGGAGTACGGCGGCGACACGATGTTCGTCGAGATCTCCGCGCGGCAGAACATCAACATCGATGGTCTGCTCGAGGCGATCCTGCTGACCGCGGACGCCGCTCTGGACCTGCGGGCCAACCCGAACATGGAGGCCCAGGGCGTCGCGATCGAGGCGCACCTCGACCGCGGCCGCGGTCCGGTGGCCACCGTCCTGGTCCAGCGCGGCACGCTGCGCGTCGGTGACTCGGTCGTGGCGGGTGACGCCTACGGCCGCGTGCGCCGGATGGTCGACGAGCACAACGTGGACGTCACCGAGGCACTGCCCTCGCGTCCGGTCCAGGTCATCGGGTTCACCTCGGTGCCCGGCGCGGGCGACACCTTCCTGGTGGTCGACGAGGACAGGGTCGCCCGGCAGATCGCCGAGCGGCGTTCGGCCCGGACGCGGAACGCGCTCAACGCGTCGCGCCGCAAGCGGGTCAGCCTCGAGGACCTCGACTCCGCCTTGAAGGAGACGAACAGCCTCAACCTGATCATCAAGGGTGACAACTCGGGTACGGTCGAGGCGCTGGAGGCCTCGCTGCTCCAGCTGGACGTCGGCGACGACGTCGAGCTGAACGTGGTGCACCGAGGTGTCGGTGGCGTGACCGAGTCGGACATCGACCTGGCGACCGCGTCCGACGCGATCGTCCTCGGGTTCAACGTCCGTGCACAGGGCAAGGCGACCGAGCGGGCCGCCCGCGAGGGTGTCGACGTCCGCTACTACACGGTCATCTACCAGGCGATCGACGAGATCGAGCAGGCGCTGAAGGGCATGCTCAAGCCGGAGTACGAGGAGGTCGAACTCGGCAGGGCGGAGGTCCGCGAGGTCTTCAAGTCCTCGAAGTTCGGCACCATCGCCGGTTGCCTCGTCACCTCGGGCGAGATCCGGCGCAACGCCAAGGCGCGTCTGCTCCGCGACGGCACCGTCGTGGCGGAGAACCTGCCGGTCAGCTCGCTGCGGCGGTTCAAGGACGACGTGGTCGAGGTTCGCGACGGGTACGAGTGCGGTCTGACGCTGGGCTCGTACAGCGACATCAAGGTCGACGACCAGATCGAGACCTACGAGCAGCGGGAAAAGCCCCGCGCGTGACGGCTGGTTTGGGGGAGGGGCGTGCTCACACTGCGCTCGCCCCTCCCCGCCGTCACGGTGTCCTTTGGGGGTCGAACCCCCCAACCCCCCGGGGGGGGGGGGGGGCGGGGGGCGGGCGCGCCGCCCGGCGCGGGCGGCGGCGGCGGCTGA
>NZ_JBHYIK010000149.1:0-6229 GCF_042739735.1 Amycolatopsis sp. NPDC059027
TAGGGCGGTGGGGTCGGTGAGATACAGCGGGGGGTCCACACCGCTTGCGCGGGTGGGGGGCGGGGGGGGGGGGCACCCCCCGGTGGTTTGGGGCCCCCCCTCGGCATGGGCACGGTGGTTGTCCAGATCCACGTCGGTCATCGGGAAGGGTCACTCCGTTCCGGTGTGAGGGGGATGAGGTCGACGCCGTCGCGGCTGACGCGGACGGCGTGCCGGTCGGGCACCGCCGTCCACGCCGGATCCGGAGCACACGGTTCGGAGGCCAGGACGACGCCTTCGGCCGTCCGCAGCATCGCGAGCGAATGTGTCCAGGCCGTGCCGATCAGGGTTTCCCCGTCGGTGAGCAGGAAGTTGAGCCGGGAGCCGGGCGCGGCGGCCTCGATGGAGTTCACCAGCCCGGTCACCGCGGACAGCGGGTCCTCCCCCGCGCGCAGGCGAGCACGCAGCAGGGCCCAGAGCACCGCCGAGTCGGTCGGTGCTTCGAGGGTGAGCAGTTCGGTGATCGGCAGCTGTTTCGACGGCGCGGCCAGCGATTCCGGCCAGCCCCGCACCACGCCGTTGTGACTGAAGAGCCACCGGCCGTCGGCGAACGGCGCCGCGGCCGCCTCGGTGACCGGCATGCCGGTGGTGCCGTTGCGCACCGCGGCCAGGAAGACCGGGGCCCGCACCGAAGCGGCGAGCGCGGGCAGCGTCTCGTCCGTCCACAGTGGACCGGAACGCCGGTACCGCAGCGGCTCGGCCCCGCCGGGATACCAGCCGAGGCCGAAGCCGTCCGCGTTCACCGATCCCCCGCCCCGCATGTCGGCCGGGGCGTAGGACTGCGCCAGCAGCGAGTGCGGGGCGTCGAACATCAGCTCGGCGGGCGAACGCGGCTCGCCGAGATATGCGAGGTGTCGGCACATGTCCGGCTAGGCCACCTCGCCCGGACGGGGATCGCGGGCACAGCGGAACCCGCTGAAGATCTGCCGCCGGATGGGATGGTCCCAGTTCCGGAACGTGCCGCGCACGGCCGCCGCGTCGGTCCCGAACGAACCGCCGCGCAGCACCTTGTAGTCCTGCCCGAAGAAGACCTCCGAATACTCGCGATACGGAAACGCGGCGAAGCCCGGGTACCCGTGGAAGTCGCTGCTCGTCCACTCCCACACGTCGCCGATCAGCTGGTGCACGCCCAGCGGGGAGGCACCGGCCGGGTACGCGCCCGCCTCCGCCGGGCGCAGGTGCCGCTGCCCGAGGTTGGCGTGTTCGGCGGTCGGATCCTCGTCACCCCACGGGTACCGGCGGGAGCGCCCGGACACCGGGTCGAACCGGGCGGCCTTCTCCCATTCGGCCTCCGTGGGCAGCCGTTTGCCCGCCCAGGCCGCGTACGCTTCGGCCTCGTAGAAGGAAACGTGCACGACCGGCTCGGCGGCGGGCACCTTCTCGTGGACGCCGAACCGGGTCCGCCACCAGCCGTCCTGCGCCCGCTTCCAGAACCTCGGCGCGGTGATGTCGTGTTCCGTCCGGTACTTCCAGCCCGCCGGGCTCCACCAGCGCTCGTCGTCATAGCCGCCGGACTCCAGGAACTCCGTGTACGCGCCACAGGTGACCGGCGTGGTGTCGAGGACGAACGCGTCCACCACGACCTCGTGTGCCGGGCGTTCGTTGTCCAGCGCCCACGGTTCGGCCGTGGTGCCCATGGTGAACGGGCCACCGGGGACCAGGATCTCGGCGGGGCGCCTGCCGGCGGGTGCCCGCGGCGGCTCCGGCGCGCTGAGCACCGGATCGCCCTTGCGCAGCTGGTGCGTCGCCAGCATGGTTTCGTCGTGCTGCTGTTCGTGCTGGGTGATCATGCCGAAGGCGAAGGCGCTGTCGGTGAGCCTGCTGCCTTCCAGCGGCACGTTCTCCAGCACGTCGAACGCCTTGTCCCTGACCTCGCGGACGTACCGCCGAGCTTCGGCGGGGCCCAGCAGCGGCAGTTCCGGCCGGTCGGCCCTGGCGTGCTGGAAGGCGTCGTAGATGTCGTCGATGTCCGGGCGCAGCGCCTCCCTGCCGCCGACGTCGCGGACCAGCCACAGCTCCTCCTGGCTGCCGATGTGCGCGAGATCCCAGACCAGCGGCGACATCAGCTTCGAGTGCTGGCGGACCAGGTCCTCGTCGTCGACCGCGTCGGTGAGCGCGACACTGCGCGCCCGTGCCCTCGTCAACGCCTCCGCCGCGTGTGCGCGCAGATCCTGCGGGCTCAGTTCCCGCAACGGGTTGTACTCGGGAATCGATGTGCTCATGAAGCCCTCCTCGCTCCGTCCACGCGCGCGAGCACGTTTTCGCCGATCTCCGTGATGGTGTCCGGGTGCAGCCCGGTGACGCCGAGTTCGGCGCACCCGAGTTCCACCACCGCCCGCGCGGCCGCCGCGATCTCCGCGTCGGCCAGCCCGGCACGCGCCGCCTCCGCCCAGCGACCCTCGACCGGTGCGCAGAGCTCCCGCACCTTGTCCACTGTGGACGGCCGGGTGAGCAGGGCGGTGACGAGGGCGACCGGGTGCAGCCAGCCACCCGGCGGCTGCGCGTCGAGATAACGCAGCTCCAGATAGCCCTGCGGGCGCACCGGCGTGAACATCGTGGTGAGGTGGTAGTCCAGATCCGCCACCGTCGGCCTGCGCAGGACCGCGGCCGCACCGGCGCCCTCGATCCAGTCGCCGAACGTGAGCCCCTCAGGGGCGTCCCATGGCCGGTTTTCCCGGGGCAGCACCATCAACGGCGTGTCCATCATGCGTTCCGCCCACGCCGCGGCGGGGTCCGGATCGGCCGCGGCCGACCGGGTGCGCACCGGCTCGGTCTCCAGCACGGCGAGCCAGCGTGCCGAGGCGTGCCCGGTGTCCCGCCCGGCGTGCACCCGGGAGTTGGCGAACGCCGCCAGCAGTGGCGGGCCCATCGCGTGCGCGGCGGCCCACCGGGCGGCGAACCCGGTGGATTCCCCGGTGTCGACACAGATCTGCAGCCCGGCGGTGCTGCACATCATGGTGATCCCGCCCGTGCCCAGCGGGGCGAAGCGGCGTTCCATCGCCGCGTACCGCGGGGTGCTGAGAACGCGCCGGGGCGGACGGTGTGCGTCGATGCCCGTCTCGCCCAGTTCGAGATCCTGCCGGGCGAGCAGGGAACGCAGATGGCGAAGATCGGCCGAGACGACCGCGTCGAGTTCACGCAGTCCGGCCAGTGGAGGAGAAGAAATCTCTACCTGGCACCCGGGTTCGAGACTCAGTGGCGAACCACCCGGGAGCGGAGAGGCGGGGCTTTCGGGGCGCAACGTCCGCGGGGTGTGCGGGCCGAGCGCCGTGGCCAGTACATCGGGATCGAGCGGGCGGGCCGGGTCACCGCGATGGTGCACGGTGTACTCCAGTTCCACGCCCACGAGCTTCGGTGGCCCGTGCTTGAAGCACACGGAGGCCACGTACGCCTCGCCCGCCGCTCGATCGGAAAGGACCTTCGCGGTCAGGTTCGACGCACTACCGGACTTCTCCGGGTAGTCGTGCACCGTGTTCGAACGCGCCGTCATATCCGCCCGTCCAGTCTGGGAGCCCGCTCCTTGGGACTCCTTGACTTCGGACGCTACACGCGGGGTCCGACAAAAACAGCGTCGTTCTCAGCTACCCCGCGAACCGATCGGTCGCACCGACGAGCACGTCCCGCATACCCTCCGTCGACACGGTGTGCCCGGACCCGCCCACCATCACGAGTTCACTGCCCGGCCACGCCCGGTTCAGTTCCCACGGTGTCCCGGCCAGATTCCCCAGGTCCAGCACGCCGGCCGCGAGCACGCCGGGAATCGCGGCGAGCTTTCCCGCCTCGCGGAGCACCACTCCGTCCTCGAGCCAGGAACCGTTGCTGAAGTAGTGCGTCACCAGCCGCGCGAACGCCAATCGGTACACCGGATCGGCGAATCGGTCATCGGGCGGCAAATCCGGCAGAATCGCGTCCTCCCACGCACACCACCGGCGTGCCGCCTCGTGGTGCACCGCGGGATCCGGATCCATCAGGAGCCGGTGGTACGCCACGGAAAGATCCCCGTCGCGCTCGTCATCGGGTACCCCGGCGCGGAATTCGGCGAATGCCGCCGGGAACATGGCGCCCAGACCGCGGATCAGCAGCTCCACCTCGCACTGCCGCCCGGTCGCGAGTGCCATCAGGACCATTTCGCTCACCCGGTCCGGATGACGCTCGGCGTAGACGAGCCCGAGGTTGCACCCCCACGACCCGCCGAAAACGAGCCAGCGTTCGACGCCGAGATGAGCCCGCAGCAGTTCCATGTCCCGCACGAGGTGATCGGTCGTGTTCGCGGACAGATCGGCGTCCGGCGCGCTCGCGTGTGGCGTGCTGCGCCCGCAGCCGCGCTGGTCGAACAGCACCACGCGGTACCGCGCGGGGTCGAAGTACCGCCGGAGGCCGGCGGAACATCCCGTTCCCGGGCCGCCGTGCACCACCACGGCCGGTTTGCCCGCCGGGTTCCCGCAGACCTCCCAATAGAGCGAGTGGCCGTCGCCGACGTCGAGCATCCCGTGCTCGTAGGGCTCGATCTCGGGGTACAGCCCAGCCATCCGCCACGTCCTTCCGGGAGATACAACAGCGCTGTCATACTAGCGGGGATCACCGTAGCGGCGGGCGATCGCGGCGGCGCGATCACACAGGGAGACGCGCAGCCACTGCGGCGCCAGGGCTTCCGCGTCCGTGCCGAGCTGCCACAGCGCCCATGCGGCGTGCCGGGCGTCCTGGAAGGTCACCTCCAGCCTCAGCCAGCCGCCCGCGTCGGTTTCTTCGGCGCGGAGGGCCAGCGCGGTGTCCATCAGCTCTTCCCGTCGCGCCGGGTTCATCCGCATCAGCACGGCGACCTGGTCGCCGCCGGTCCGGAACCGTGTGCCGCGTTCCTGCCAGGCCCGGTCCAGATCGACCCGGTCCGGCCGCTGGGCGGGTTCGGCGAGTTCCTCGGCGGCCAGGACCCGGGACAGCCGGTAGGTACGGTCCGCGCCGGATCGCGTGGCCAGCAGGTAGGCCTGGTCGCGCACGGTGACCAGGCCGATCGGGTCCACCGTGCGCCATTTCGGGGCCTGATCCGCCGCCGCGTAGCGGATGCGCAGCTTGTGCCCGGCGAGCACCGCGCGCCGGATCTCGGTCACGATCGTGTCGGGCACCTCCTCGGCGACCACGCGGCGCGACAGCAGGTCGGTCTCCGGGTCGATGAGCAACCGCTCGGCAACACCGGCCGCGGCGCCCCGATGGCTTTCGGGCAGCGCGTCGACCACCTTCAGCATGGCCGAAGCGAGCGCCGAGCCGAGCCCGAAAACCTGCGCGCCGCGCCGTGATCCGGCGACCAGCAGGGCGAGCGCCTCGTCGTGGTTCAGCCCGGTGAGTTCCGTCTGGAAACCGGGCAGCAAGGCGAAACCGCCGTGCCTGCCGCGTTCGGCGTAGACCGGGACGCCCGCCGCGGACAGCGCGTCGATGTCGCGCAGCACGGTGCGGGTGGACACCTCCAGCTCGCGGGCGAGCGTGGTCGCGGACAGCCGGCCGCGCTGGCGCAGCAGCAGCACCAACGACACCAACCTGTCGGCGCGCATGGGAAAACCCTAGCGGAATACACGACACAGGATGTCGTGATTCGCTGGGAGGCTCTCCCCACGACGTCGGCACCTGGCCGCCAGCGAGCCGGGGGGCGTCCGTACACCCGATGAATCGAATGGAGCAGATGTGGCGTTGGAACGAACCGCGGTCAACCCGGTGACGTGGTCGGTGGAAATGGGATTCAACCAGGGCGAGGTCGTCTCCGGGCACACCCGCACCCTGTACTGCTCCGGGCAGACCGCGATGAGCGGCGACGGCAAGCCCCAGCACGACGGTGACATGGCGGCCCAGGTGGCGCTGAGCCTCGACAACCTCGAGGCCGTACTCGGCGAGGCCGGGATGTCGCTGGCGAACCTCGTCCGGCTCAACGTGTACACGACGGACGTCGATCTGCTTTTCCAGCACTACGGCGTGCTGGCGTCGCGGCTCGGCGCGGCCAGAGTCGCGCCGACGACCACGATGCTCGGGGTGACGCGGCTGGCGATCCCCGGCCAGCTGGTCGAACTCGAGGGGACCGCCGTCGCGTGACACCCGGCTGGGGGGGGGGGGGGCCCCCGCCCCGCCCCCACCGCCACCCCCCGGCCAGAGGCCGCACCGCGCGGGGGGGGGGCGCGGCGGGCGGGGGGCGGCCCGGGGGCCCCGC
>NZ_JBHYIK010000150.1:0-6224 GCF_042739735.1 Amycolatopsis sp. NPDC059027
GTAACAAACGCTGCCTGGCCGCTGAATCAGGTCGCGGCCTGTGTCCACAGAGGACTCTCATGCCGGTAAGGCCACCTTGGGGGCGTCTGACGCCCCCAAGGTGGCCTTACCGGCACGAGTGTCCTATGTGGACATAGGTTGCGGCAGGCGCGGGTAGCGGGCTTCGCGCGACGGCGCCGGTGTCCCGAACGACGCTTCCGGGACGCTCAACGTCCGCAACGGAGCGTTCGCGACAAAGGGATCCGGCACGCACGAGTCCGGCTCAGGCCACACCGCTGTCCGGCAGGTCCAGCCACCACTGGCTGCCGCGGGCCCATTCGATCGTCTTGACGAGGCCGTCACGCAACGTGGTTTCACAGGTCCAGCCGAGCACTTCGCGTGCCTTGGTGGCATCCGGGATCCGGCGGGACAGATCCTCGTACGCGGGGCCGACCCGGGTCGCCGTGTCGACTTCGGTGCGTGGCTCGGGCGCACCGGTCAGCTCGGCGATGAGCCGGACGACCTCGCCGACCGTCGTTTCGGTCATCGAACCGAGGTTGAACGACTCCCCTGCGGCATCAGGATGCGTCGCGGCCAGGATCGTGCCGTCGATCGCGTCGTCGACATAGGTGAAGCAGCGCGTCTGGACACCCCGGTCGTAGACCACCATCGACCGCCGGTTCAAGGCCCGGTGCACCGACCGGCTCACGATGTACGCGGGCCGCTGACGCGGGCCGAAAACGTTGAAGTACCGGACGATCCGCGCGTCCAGGCCGTGGTGGGCGGAGAACGCGAACGTCAGGTGCTCGGCCAGCGCCTTCGACGTCGAATAGGACCAGCGGGCGGCCGACGTGGCGCCCAGCACCCGGTCGCTGTCCTCCCGCCACGGCACCGCGGGGTTCTTCCCGAAGACCTCGCTCGTGCTGCTCAGCACCACGCGCGCGCCCGCCCGGTGCGCCAGTTCGAGCACGTTGCGCGTGCCGAGGAAGTTGACGTCGACCACGTCGAGCGGGCTCGACAGGTACTTGTCGACCCCGACCACCGCGGCCAGGTGGTAGACGACCTCGACGCCGCCGTCGATGGCCTCGGCGAGTTCCGCCTGGTTCCGGATGTCCCCCACGACGTAGTGGACGCCCTCGGTGCGGTTCGACGGAGCGAACCCGTCGAACACGACGACGTCGTCACCGCGCGCGACGAGCCGCTCCACGAGATGCCCGCCGATGAAGCCGCAGCCACCGGTGACCACGACGCGGCTCATCGGCCGATTCCCCGGTAGGCGTAGCCCAGTGCGCGCAGCTCGGCGATCTTTTCCTTGCTGTAGTAGGCACGCCCGTCGAGCACAAGACACCCGGCGGCGACCGGCAGGCTCGCGAAGTCGATGCCTTCGAACTCCCGATGCAGCGCGAGCACGGCGACGCAGTCCGCGCCGTCGACGGCTTCCACAAGGCTCGGCGAAAGCCCTGTGCCGTATAGCTGTTCGACCTGCGCGGGGTCGACCAGCGGATCGTACAACCGTACCTGCGCGCCCGCCTTGGCCAGCGTTTCGACCACCCCCTGCGTCGGGGTCGCCCGCAGGTCACCGGTGTTGTTCTTGAACGCCAGCCCGAGCACGGCGATCTTGGCCGTCGCCGGCTCCTTGCCGAGGCGCACCAGCTCGTCGACGATCACCTGCGCGGTGTACTCCGGCATGCCCGCGTTGACCTCGCGACCGGTCACCGCCGTCCTGATGTCCACGCCGCGGCGGTCGGCCGAGCGCCAGACCATCCACGGGTCCTTGGTCAGGCACGAGCCGCCCACGCCGACGCTCGGCACCAGGACGTTGACGTTGCCCGCGCCCTTGGGGATCGTGTTCGTCGCGCTGATCACGTCGAGCACGTCGACGCCGTAGAGCGCGCAGAACTTGGCGAGTTCGTTGGCGAGCGCGATGTTCACGTCGATCCACCAGTTGCTCGCCAGCTTGACGATCTCCGCCGACTCCAGCGAGTCGTGCGGGATGACTTCGACGCCCAGCGCCCGGCGCCAGAACTCGGCCGCGGCGTCGGCGCTCTCCTCGCCGAGACCACCGACGACGATCGGGAACGTCCGCAGCTCCCGCAACGCGGTGCCTTCGGCGAGCCGTTCCGGGGAGTACGCGAGCCCGAAGTCGACCTGCCCGATCAGGCCGCTCTCCTCCAGCAGCGGGAGGACCACGTCGCGAGTAGTGCCGGGCGGGACCGTGCTCTTGAGCACGACCAGCTGCCCCTCACGCAGGTGACGGCCGAGTTCGGTGCACGCGGCGCGCAGTTGCTCGTCGGCCAGCGAACCGTCTTCGAGCACCGGGGTGCCGACGCTGATCAGCACGACGTCGGCGGAAGCCAGCCCGGACGCGTCGGTGCTCACCCGCAGCCGGCCCGAACCGAGACCGTCGAAGATCAGCTTCGCCAGCCCCTCTTCCTGGAACCGGCAGTGCCCCCTCGCCAGCTCCCCTGGCAACCGGGGGTCGGTGTCCACGGCGAGCACGTCGAAACCGCGATCGGCCAGCGTCGCGGCGAGGCACGAACCGACGTAACCGAAGCCGATGACCGCCACCGAAAGGTCCGCGCGGCCGGACAGAAAACGCATGTGCGTCCCCAATCAATAGTGCCCGTCTCGGTTTTTCATCGTGGTCGGGTGAACGCGCGGCAGCGTCTCCTGGCTTGTCACGCTTCTCCTCAGCGGCGGACACCCAGGAAAAGGCCGCGTCCCAGCGGGCCGCCTTCGACGTATTCGGCGTCGATTCCGGCCTGCGCGAACGCCTTTTCGTAACGGGCACGCTCGAACAGGGAGAGCAGGCCGACCTCCGTCACGTGCCGCAGGCCGCGTCCGGCGTCCGCGATGGCCAGGTGCACGGTGATCTTCGTGGCGTCGCCTTCCCGTACCGAATGGGAAAGCCGGACGATCGTGCGGCCGTCGACCTCGGCCACCCCGCTCGCGATGTAGCCGTCGATGAAGTTTTCCGGGAACCACCAGGGTTCCACCACCAGCGTGCCGCCGGGAACGAGATGCTCGGCGAAACAGCTCGCGGCCGCGTCGAGGCCGTCCGGCCCGCCGACATGACCGATCGAGCTGAACATGCAGGTGACGGCGTCGAACCGGCGCCCGAGGTGGAAGTCGCGCATATCTCCTTGGTGCAGCGTGAGTTCCGGGAAGTGGACGCGGCCCGCCTTGACCATGCCCTCGGACAGTTCGACGCCCTCGGTGTGCGCGAACAGCTGGTTGAACCGCCGCAGATGCGCGCCGGTGCCGCACGCGACGTCGAGCAGCGAGTCCGCACCCGGCGTCCGCTCGCGGATCAGCCGGGTGATGTCCTCCGCCTCGGCCGCGTAGTCCTTGCCCTGGCCTTCGTAATAGGACACGTAGACTTCGGAGAATTCGTCACCGTACATGGACCGAGGATCACACCGGTGGCGTGGCGGAACATCTCTCGGCATGCTCAGTCCGCGCAGCCTCAGAGATGCGGGTCCACCACCGGCCCGCGAAACATCACAAGGGTGAAACACGACCTGGACGACCTGGCCCTGTTCGGCGGGCGAACGGCGTTCCTGACGCCGTTGCACACCAACCGGCCCAATCTGATCGATCGCGCGCGCCTGTTCGACAGGCTGAACTGGGCGTTGGACAACCAATGGCTGTCCAACGGCGGACCGCTGGTGCTGGAGTTCGAGGACAGGGTCGCCGAGCTCGCCGGCGTCGCGCACTGCGTCGCCACCTGCAACGCCACCGTCGCGCTGCAGTTGCTGGTGCATGCCGCGGGGCTGACCGGTGAGGTGGTCATGCCGTCGCTGACCTTCGCCGCCACCGCGCACGCCGTGCGCTGGCTCGGCCTGGAGCCGGTGTTCTGCGACATCGACCCGGCCACCGGCTGTGTCGACCCGGCGCTGGTCGCCGCGGCGATCACCCCGCGCACCTCGGCGATCTTCGGGGTGCATCTCTGGGGACGGCCGTGTGCGGTGGACGAACTGGAAAAAGTCGCCGCGGACAACGGGATTCCCGTCTTCTTCGACGCCGCGCACGCGATCGGCTGCACCACCGAGGGCCGGGTCATCGGGAGTTTCGGCGCGGCCGAGGTGTTCAGTTTCCACGCCACGAAAGTGACCGGTGCCTTCGAAGGCGGCGCCGTCGTCACCGACGATCCGGAGCTGGCCGACCGGGTTCGCGCACTGCACAACTTCGGCAAGGGCCTGAAGACCGTCAGCGACGCGGGCGGCACCAACGGGAAAATGAGCGAGGCCGCCGCGGCGATGGGCCTGACGTCACTCGACGCCTTCGAAGCCACCGTGCGGCACAACAGGTCCCACTACGACCTCTATCTCGCCGAACTCGGGAACACCGAGGGACTGAGCTTCTTCACGCACGACACCAGGGAGCGCAACAACTTCCAGTACGTGATCATGAACGTGGCCGAGGACGTCACGGGGATCTCCCGTGACCTGCTCCTGGAAGTACTGCGGGCGGAGAACGCGATCGCGCTCACCCCGATCGGCTCGCCCGCCTGCCACCAGCTGGAGCCGTATCGCTCACGCGGGCCGGTGCACCTGCCGCACACCGAGGCGATGGCCGCCAGGGTGATCGCGCTGCCGACCGGTTCTTCGGTGTCCCGTGAGGAGATCCGGCGGGTGTGCGCGCTCATCCGGTTCGCGGTCGCGCACGGCGCCGAAGTGACCTCCCGACGGAAGGACACCCCATGACCGGACCCGCGTTCTGGACCGCGCCCGACCCGCGCGCCGCTCTGCGTGACCTGCTGCGCAAGGCGTATCCGCACGCGGTCGGCGACACCGACCTGCTGTTCGCGCTCACGCGCAAGTACGGCACCAGCCCGTTCACCACGCTGGAGACCGCGCGACGGGAGCTGGCCGTCGACCGCGTGGTGTTCGAGCGTCTGCTCGACACCTTCGACCAGGTGCCGGAGCTGCGCGCCGCCGTGGTGAACGGCCCGGCAGGGAAGTACTGGTCGAACACGGTTCTTCCATTGGAGAGCAAGGGAGTCATCGAGAACATCCTCGAACGGCGAACGGTCTACCCGCACATCGTGGCGCTCTACCCCGGGCCGACGTGCATGTTCCGCTGTCACTTCTGCGTGCGGGTGACCGGCGCGCGGTACGAGAACTCCACTTTGGACTCCGGCAACGCGATGCTCGCGTCGGTCATCGACGAGATCCCACCGGACAATCCTTACGCCATGTACATTTCCGGCGGGCTCGAACCGCTGACGAACCCCGGCCTCGGCAAGCTGGTCGCACGCGCGGCCCGGCGCGGGTTCAAGATGGTGTTGTACACCAACGCGTTCGCCTTGACGGCGCAGACGCTCGCGCGACAGCCGGGCCTGTGGGATCTGGACGCCGTACGCACCTCGATGTACGGCCTCAACGACGAGGAGTACGAAGAGACGACCGGCAAACGCAAGGCTTTCGGCCGGGTGAAAACGAACCTGCTGAACTTCCAGAAGCTGCGGGCCCAGCGTGAACGTCCCGTCCGGCTCGGGCTCAGCTACATCATCCTGCCGGGGCGCTCGTCGCGGCTGACACGGCTCGCCGATTTCATCGCCGAGCTTTCCGACGCCGCGCCCGATCAGCCGGTGGACTTCCTGAACATCCGGGAGGACTACAGCGGCAGGCCCGACGGCAAGCTCGCGCCGGGCGAACGCGCCGAACTCGAAGACGCGTTGAACGCCTTCGCCGAACGCGTCGCCGCGCGCGTTCCCGCACTGGACGTCGACTACGGCTACGCGCTGCACAGCATCCGCGCCGGCACCGAGGCCGAGCTGATCCGGATCAAGCCGTCGACCATGCGGCCCGGCGCGCACATCCAGGCGGGGGTGCAGGTCGATCTGCTCGGCGACGTCTATCTCTACCGTGAAGCCGGTTTTCCCGGTCTGGCCGGGGCCCAGCGCTACATCGCGGGCCGTCTCGGGCCTGGCACCAGTCTTTCCGACGTGGTGGCGAAGTTCGTGGCCGACGACCGCCGGATCGAGCCACGCGACGGCGACGAGTACTTCCTCGACGGCTTCGACCAGGCTTTGACGGCCCGGCTGAACCAGCTCGAGACCGACATCGCCGACGGCTGGCGCCACACACGCGGCTTCCTCCGCTGACCCGATCGCGCTGGGACACTCGCGGTTGTGATGCCGTTAAGGGGCTCTTTGCGCTCTTGTGTGGGTGGTGTGGGCGTGGCGTGAGGGCGCACGCCGTTGCCGGGCCTTAGTTTCTGGCTTGTCGAAGGTCAGGAAC
>NZ_JBHYIK010000151.1:0-5502 GCF_042739735.1 Amycolatopsis sp. NPDC059027
TTGCTAACGTCCGTTGGCAAGCTAACCTTTGGCTTGCCAACGAGCGATAGCAAAGGTCCCTCGCTCCCGCTTCACCGGACCACGACCGCGTTCTGCCTGGTCAACCCCAACTCGAACATCACAGGGCTCTGATGCTCCCCCGGTGGCGGCACCTGCACCCACAGCCGCACGAACTGCCGCGGCTCGCGCTCGGACACCCACACCTTCACGGTCACGTCCGCGTGAATCTGCGGCAGCACCCGCGACGCCACCGCCACCGGCACCACACCGCCGACCCGGAACGCCTCGACGTCCTCGACCCGCTCGCGCCCCTCGGTCCTGGCCGCGCCGACCCCGTCGAGCAACCGGCGCAACCCACCCTGAGGCCCGAGCAACGCCGAAACCGCGAACTCCGGCGGAACCGGCTCCCGCGCCGTCCCCGACGGGTCCGTACGGGTGACTTCCGCGCCCCGCAGGTCGAACGAGAACTTCACCCGCCGCACGTCGTCCTGTACGTCGGCGGTGCCAGTGGCCCGGCCACCGTCGTCGAGCGTCGCGTCGCCCTCGATCTGACGCAGCGGCAGACCCGGCAGCACACCGTTCACCCCAAGCGAAAAGTGCGTACTCCGCACCGTGGCGAACGACGAAGCGGCAGCGGTGAGCAGTTCGGCCCCGGCGGGCAATGGAGCACTCGGCGACGCCGCGCACCCACCGGCGAGTCCGAGCACGAGCACCAGCAGGACGCGAAGACAACGCATGGCGTCGGAGCCTACTGAGCGCCCCGCAGTGCCCACCGCCACACTGTTGGCCCGATCCTTGCGAGTGATGTCCTTCCGGCCACTGTCGACCGTGCAGACAACCCGCGAAACTTCGTCGGTGACCGTCGAGACCCGCGAGACTCGTCCCGCACCCCGCCTGCACCGCGCCTGGTTCATCGCCGGCGCCGCGTTCGTAGCCCTGCTCGCCGCGGCTGGTTTCCGCGCCGCCCCCGGCGTCCTCATCGATCCCCTGCACGAGGAGTTCGGCTGGTCCCGCGCCACCATCGGCGCCGCCGTCTCGGTGAACCTCGTGCTCTACGGCCTGTTCTCCCCGTTCGCCGCCGCGCTCATGGAACGCTTCGGCATCCGGCGCGTCGTCGCGACCGCGTTGTTCGTCGTCGCACTCGGCGCGGGCGGCACCGTGTTCATGACCGCGAGCTGGCAGCTCATCCTGTGCTGGGGCGTGCTCGTCGGCGTCGGCACCGGCTCGATGGCGATGAGCTTCGCCGCGACCGTCGCCGCGCGCTGGTTCGTCCGCAGCAGGGGCGCCGTCACCGGAGTGCTCACCGCGGCGGGTGCCACCGGCCAGCTCATCTTCCTGCCGCTCATCTCGAACCTCGCGATCAGCGACGGCTGGCGCACCGCCTCGCTCGTCATCGCGATCGCCTCGCTCGCCGTCGTTCCGGTCGTGCTGATCGTGATCCGCGATCACCCCGCCGACATCGGGACCACGGCCTACGGCGCCCCGCCCGAGACCGAGGTCGCCCGTCCCGCCGCCAGGACCGGCACCGCGCGACGCGCGCTCGGAGTGCTGGGCAAGGCCGCGCGCACCCGGACGTTCTGGCTGCTCGCCGTCGGCTTCGCGATCTGCGGGGCCACCACGAACGGACTCGTCAGCACCCACTTCGTGCCCGCCGCCCACGACCACGGCATGCCCCAGACGACCGCCGCCGGGCTACTCGCGCTGGTCGGCGTCTTCGACGTCGTCGGCACCATCGCGTCCGGCTGGCTCACCGACCGCGTCGACCCACGCGTGCTCCTCGGCGTCTACTACGCGCTGCGCGGAGTGTCGCTCGCCTTGCTGCCTCAGCTGTTCACCGACTCGGTCCAGCCGAGTATGTGGGCGTTCATCCTGTTCTACGGCCTCGACTGGGTCGCCACCGTGCCGCCGACCGTCGCGCTCTGCGTCCGGAAGTTCGGCGACGCGGGCCCGATCGTCTTCGGCTGGGTCTTCGCGAGTCACCAGCTCGGCGCCGCCTTCGCCGCTTCCGCCGCGGGCGCCGTCCGCGATCACTTCGGGGACTACGCGATCGCCTGGTACGTCGCCGCGGGCCTCGCCGTGATCGCTTCGGCCGCGTCGTTGGCGGTCACCCGATCGGGACGCCGTGAAGTCGCCTTCGCCACCTGAGCGGGGGATATCACCCACATCCGACCCACTCGGCGCGTCGCGAAACATCCCGTTAACACGCTGTGGTTAGGGTGCGGCCATGGATCGCCAGCAGGAGTTCGTGCTCCGTACCTTGGAAGAGCGCGACATCCGTTTCGTCCGGCTGTGGTTCACCGATGTGCTGGGGTTCCTCAAGTCCGTGGCGGTCGCGCCCGCCGAGCTGGAGGGCGCCTTCACCGAGGGCATCGGTTTCGACGGCTCGGCGATCGAGGGCTTCGCGCGGGTGTACGAGTCCGACATGATCGCCAAGCCCGACCCTGCCACTTTCCAGGTCCTGCCCTGGGAAACGCCGGACGGCGGTCCGTACTCCGCGCGGATGTTCTGCGACATCGCGATGCCGGACGGTTCGCCGTCCTGGGCCGACCCACGGCACGTGCTGCGCCGCCAGCTGTCGAAAGCGGGCGAGGCGGGGTTCACCTGCTACGTCCACCCGGAGATCGAATTCTTCCTGCTCGCCAACCTCCCCGAGGACGGCAGCGAACCCGAGCCCGCCGACAACGGCGGCTATTTCGACCAGGCGAGCCACGCCACCGCGACGCATTTCCGCCGCCACGCCATCGAAACGCTCGAGGCGATGGGCATCTCCGTCGAGTTCAGCCACCACGAGGGTGCGCCCGGCCAGCAGGAGATCGACCTCCGGTACGCCGACGCGCTGACGATGGCCGACAACGTGATGACGTTCCGTTACGTCGTCAAGGAGGTCGCGCTGACCCAGGGCGTCCGGGCGACGTTCATGCCGAAGCCGTTCACCGATCAGCCCGGCTCGGGCATGCACACCCACGTCAGCCTCTTCGAGGGCGACCGGAACGCCTTCTACGACGCCGAGGACCCGTACGAGCTGTCGGCCACCGGCAAGGCGTTCGTCGCCGGGTTGCTGCACCACGCCAAGGAAATCTCCGCGGTCACCAACCAGTGGGTGAACTCCTACAAACGCCTGATCAGCGGAAGCGAGGCGCCGACGACGGTTTCGTGGGGCCGCGCCAATCGCTCGGCGCTCGTCCGGGTGCCGATGTATTCGCCCGGCAAGGCGTCCTCGCGGCGCGTCGAGATCCGCACCCTCGATTCCGCTTGCAACCCGTATCTTGCGTACTCCGTTATCCTGGCCGCGGGCCTCAAGGGCATCGAGAAGGGCTACGAGCTTCCGCCGCCCGCAGAGGACGACATCTGGCAGCTCTCCGACGCCGAGCGCCGTGCCGCCGGTTACGCGCAGTTGCCACAGAACCTGGGGGAGGCGCTCGCGGAAATGGAAAAGTCCGAACTGCTGCCGGACGCTCTCGGCGAACACGTCTACGACTTCTTCCTGCGGAACAAGCGTTCCGAATGGGACAACTACCGCAGCGCGGTCACCCCGTACGAACTCCGGACGCTCCTCCCGGTGTTGTGATGCGGCGGCGGATGAGGTCCCGTGTCCTGTCCGCTCTGCTCGTCGCAGTCAGTCTGGCCGCCGTCGCACCCGCGACGGCCTCGGCCGGCGGCTTCGATCTCGATTCCGCGACCATCCCGTCGCTGCAAGCCCGCATGGCCGCCGGGCGGCTCACCGCCACCCGGCTGACCTCGGCTTATCTCGACCGGATTCGAACGGTCGACCACAAGGTCAACGCGGTCCTCGCGGTCAACCCCGGAGCGCTCGGCCAGGCGGCCGAGAGCGATGCCCGGCGTCGCGCCGGTCATCTCCGTGGGCCGCTCGACGGCATCCCGGTGCTGGTCAAGGACAACGTCGACACCCGCGACCAGCAGACGACCGCCGGATCCCGCGCGCTGCGCAGCCGCCCGGCCAAGGACGCCACGCTGATCACCCGGCTGCGCGCCGCTGGAGCGGTGATCCTCGGCAAGGCGAATCTCTCGGAATGGGCCAACTTCCGCGCCGCGAAGCCGACTTCCGGCTGGTCGGGGGTCGGCGGCCAGACCAGCAACCCGTACGTCCTCGACCGGAACCCTTGCGGTTCGTCGGCCGGCTCCGCCGCCGGTGTCGCGGCTTCGCTCGCCCAGGTCGCCATCGGCAGTGAAACCGACGGTTCGATCGTGTGCCCAGCGGGGATGACCGGCACGGTAGGTCACAAACCGAGCCTCGGTCTTGTCAGCCGAACGGGTGTCGTTCCGATCTCCGCCGAACAGGACACCGCGGGCCCGATCGGCCGCAATGTCGTCGACGTCGCGTTGACGCTCTCGGTACTCCAGGGCCGCGACCCCGCCGACCCCGCGACCGGCGCGTACCCGCCTGACCAGCCGACGGACTACGCGCGCCTGCTCAAGCCGGGCGCCTTGCGGGGCTCGCGCATCGGTATCTGGCGCCTGCCCGTGCTCGGTCCCGACACCGACGCCGTCGTCACCCGGACGAGGGACGCACTCGTCCGCGCCGGAGCCGAGGTCGTCGAGGTGGTCCCGCCGTACCAGGACCGCATCGGCCAGCTGGAGTTCCCAGCGTTGCTGACCGAGTTCCACCGCGACATCGACCGCTACCTCGCGACGCGCACCGGTGTGCCGCGCGACCTGGCGGCGCTCATCGCCTACAACCGGTCCGATCCGCTGGAGCAGACGTGTTTCGCCGGGCAGGAACTGTTCGAGCAGGCACTTGCCGCACCCGGCCCCGACGACCCGAAGTACCGCGCCATGCGCGCCGAACTCAGCGACCTGGCCCGCCGCTCGATCGACGAGACCCTGGCGAAGTACCACCTCGACGCCATCGCGTCGCCGACGAATCCGCCCGCGTGGAAGACCGACTGCGCGAAGGGTGACAACGATGTGATCCCGTCTTCGACCCCGGCCGCGGTGGCCGGTTACCCAAGCGTCTCCGTGCCTGCCGGCGCGGTCGGCCCGCTGCCGGTCGGGATCTTGTTCATGGCGGGCCGCTGGTCGGACGCTCGGGTGCTCGCGTTCGCCGCCGACTTCGAGCGAGCCGTCCCCGCCCGCGAACGACCGCACTACCCCCCGACCATCGGCGGCTAGCGTTTCAAGGCCCTGACCTGCGTCGATGTCGTTAAGTGACCCCCCTGTTTTCGGACGGTTCCGGGCCATGTAATCTTCTCTTCGTCGCCAGGAACACCGGGCCACCGGGGCCGAAAGCCCCGAGGTCAGGCGCCAGGGCCGAGCGGGTTGACACCGCGAACCGGACCAGGTAACGTTCAGCGTCGGCCCTCGAGCGGCCGCCGACTCCCTACGACTAACACCGTAGGATGAGGCATGCTCGGCCAAAAGCTTGATGAATATCGCTTGAAGCAATTCAGTGTGTTGCTTGAGAACTCAACAGTGTGCTAGTGAACTAAGCCAGTAGAGCTTATTGTTTGAACCCCTCCTCGTGGGGGTTCCTTTGAGGATATG
>NZ_JBHYIK010000152.1:0-5223 GCF_042739735.1 Amycolatopsis sp. NPDC059027
CCCCAAAACCAAAAACAATATAGTACCCGTGCCATCGAATTGTTTAAAACCCCCCCCCCGTGGGGCCCGTTCAACGTCCCCAACGGAGCGTTCGCGACAGGGACTCGAGTGGTATTACTATACCGGTGAGTGCTAACGTGCCGGTATAACTATACCGATAGCTGATGCGAGGTACTCGTGATCGAACTGAAGACGCCCGCGGAGATCGAACGCATGCACGTGGCCGGGCGGTTCGTCGCCGAGGTGCTCACCGAGGTCGGACGGCTCGCGGACGTGGGCGTCAACCTCATGGACCTGGAGCACCACGCGCGCGGCATGATCAAGCGGCGCGGGGCGGAGTCGTGCTACTGGGATTACGAACCGTCGTTCGGCAAGGGCCCGTTCCGCAACGTCATCTGCCTGTCCGTCAACGACGCCGTCCTGCACGGCCTGCCCCACGACTACACCCTGCGTGACGGGGACGTGCTCACCGCGGATCTCGCGGTCAGCATCGACGGCTGGTCGGCCGATTCGGCGCGTACGGTCGTCGTAGGCACCGCCGCCGAGGAGGATCTGCGGATCGTCCGGGCCACCGAGGAGGCGCTGGAGGCGGCGATCGAGGTGGCGCGTCCCGGCAACCGCCTCGGCGACATCTCGGCGGCGATCTGGGCGGTGGCCCGCGACTACGGCTATCCGGTCAACACCGAGTTCGGCGGCCACGGTATCGGCCGCACCATGCACGAGGACCTCCACATTCCCAACAAGGGCAAGGCCGGCCGCGGCCTGAAGCTCCGGCCGGGGCTGACGCTGGCGCTCGAACCCTGGCTCGCCCGCACGACCGACCGGATCGTCTTCGACGACGACGGCTGGACCATCCGGTCGGCCGACGGCTCGCGCACGGCCCACTCCGAGCACACCGTCGCCATCACCGAAGACGCCCCCTTGGTGCTCACCCGGCGTGAATCGGAGATCCCCGCGCGTCCGTCCACAAAGGATGCCTAGCGAGCCGGATCACGGTGTCCGCGGATCGGCCCCGAGGAACAGCTCGATCAGCTCCTGGGGCGGGTTGTCGCCGAAGAGGTGCTCGATGAATTCGGCACCGTCGGCAGGCGTGGCATTGCGGGTGAACATCGCCTCCTCGAACTCGGCGAGGGCGGCTTCCGTGTTGCCGGGACGCGCGGCGAGGGCGTTGCCGAGTTCGGCGCCGTCGAGCATCGCGTTGTTGGCGCCTTCGCCATCCGGGGCCGCGAGGTGGGCGGCATCGCCGATGAGGGTCACTCCCGGGCGCCGGTCCCAGCGGTGCCCGATCGGCAGGCCGAAGATCGGGCGCAGGACGGGCGGGGTGTCGCTGTCGGTGATCAGCGCGGTGAGTTCCGGTGCCCAGTCGTCGAACTCGCGCGCGATCCGGGCGGTGGCCGCGGCGGCATCCTCGAAATCGATGGTGGCGAACCAGTCCTGTGGCTTGGTGAGGATCACGTACGTGTGCAGGGTTGCGTCACGTTCTCGTTGGGCATTGATCGACCTGTCCCGCGCGGTCGCGATCAGCGACCCACCACCGACCGCTTCCGCCGCGGCCGGGTGGCGCTCGTCGGCGTCGTAGAGCCAGGTCTCGACGAAGGACTCGCCGGTGTATTCGGGCACGGCGCCGGACAGCAGTGGCCGGGTGCGGGACCAAGCGCCGTCGGCGCCGACCAGCAGGCTGGTGACGAGGGTGGTGCCGTCGGCGAAGGTCACCTCGTGGCGGCTCTCGCCGAGGCCGCGGATACCGCTGACCTTGTGGCCCCATCGGACGGTGCCGGGCGGCAGCGAGTCGAGCAGCATCTGGCGCAGCTCGCCGCGCTGGACCTCGGGGCGGCCACCGCCGCCGTCGTCCGCCTTCTCGAAGAGAACGTTGCCGGTCTTGTCGAGAATCCGCGTCGCCTGGCGGCCTTCCAGAGCCAGGCCGTGGAACTCGGCCATGAGGCCGGCCGCCTCGACGGCGATCTGGCCGTTGTAGTCGTGGATGTCGAGCATGCCGCCCTGGGCTCGGGCCGCCGGGGAGGGGTCGGCCTCGTAGACGGTCGCGGGGATGCCGTGGACGTGCAGCACACGGGCGAGGGTCAGGCCGGCGAGGCCGGCGCCGATGATCGTGACGGGAATGGACATGACCGCAGCCTGACGCCGGCCGCTGGCACGGCGCGCACGCCCGGCTGGCACGGATCTGACGACCGTCGCACAGTCCTTCTCAGCCTGTCGCGGCTCCTAGCCGAGCCGATCCGGCAGTGCTTCCAAGGTCGTCTTGCGGATGTGCCGGAAGATGATGGACGTCCGGAAGCCGACGATCTCCTTGCGGATCGCCAGCCGGTCGACGAGGAAGGCGTGCAGCTGGTCGATGTCCTGCGCGGCGACCTGGATGAGGAAGTCGTCGCTGCCCGCGAGCACGAACATCGACATCACCTCGGGCAGTTCGGCGATCGAGCGCTGGAAGGCGTCGATGACGGCCCGGCTGAGCGGCCGCACCTGCGCCGCCACCATCGCCTGCACGCCGCGGTTCAGGCTCGGCAGGTCGATGTCGGCGTGGTAGCCGCGGATGACGCCGCGCTCGCGCAGCAGCCGGGTCCGCTCCAGACAGGTCGACGGCGCGATGCCGATCTTGCGGGCGATGTCACGATTGGACTGCCGCGCGTCCTCCTGCAGCAGGCGCACGATCGCCGAATCAAGTTCGTCCAGCATGGCCGGTCTCCCTCCGCTGCCGAATATCGTTCGGCGAGAACGCTCCGAGTTCGACGATCACTCTAACTTCACGGCCAGACATCGTTCATCATGCAGAGGAGAACCGCGATGGCCGTATCGGACTGGGAGCAGCTGATCACCCGGCGGGGCCGCCGCTCGGGGGTGACCACGATGGTCGCGGTGCACTCCAGCGCACGCTGCCCGGCCGTGGGCGGGTGCCGCCTCAAGGCCTACGCCTCGCTCGATGACGCCGTCGCCGACGTGCTGCGGCTGTCCAGGGCGATGACCGTGAAATGCGCCGTGGCCGGACTGCCTTTCGGCGGTGCGAAGAGCGTCATCGCACTGGACGAGGGCGCGACCCTGACCCCGGCCCAGCGCCGTGACGTCCTGCTCGACCACGCCGAACTCATCGCCTCTTTCGACGGCGGCTACCGCGCGGGTCCGGATGTCGGCACCGGACCGGAAGACATGCTGGTGCTGCGCGAAATCACGCCGTACGCGTTCTGTGTGCCCGAAACCCACGGCGGCACCGGATCCTCCAGCGGTCCGACCGCGAACGGCGTACTCGCGGCGCTGCGGGCGGGAGCGGCGGCGGTGTTCGGGATGTCCGCGATGGCGGGACGGCGCGTGATGGTGAGTGGCTACGGCTCGGTGGGTGCGCTGATCGCGCGAGGGCTCGTCGAGGCCGGAGCCGACGTCACGGTGTCCGACGTCGACGAGGCGAAACGCGCCGAGGCCGAGCGGAGTGGGCTGCGGTGGGCGGATCCGGACAAAGCGCTCACACTGAGCGCCGATGTCGTCGTCCCGGCCGCCGTCGGCGGGGTGCTGGACCCCGGCACCGCGGCGCGGATCGACGCCCCGCTCGTCGTCGGCCCCGCGAACAACCAGCTCACCGACGACACTGTCGCCGACGTGCTCGCCGCGCGGGGCGTGCTGTGGGTGCCGGACTTCGTCGCGAGCGCGGGCGGGGTCGTCTACACCCTCTCGCGGGAGGCCGAAGGGCTCGGCCACGACGCGGCGCTGGGGCGGGTCGAGGCGATCGGGGACACCGTAGCGGGTTTGCTCGCCGCCGCGCGCGTCAACGGCACGACCCCGCTGGCCGAAGCCCACGCACTGGCCGCACAACGCGGGTGAGCGTGCGGGAGCGCGGCGCGTTGTCTTGAATGGCATGGTGGAGATCCTCACCGACGCCGCCACTCTCGCGCTGTACACGACGGACGCGTCCAACTACCGCCACGTCCCGCTCGGTGTGGTGCTGCCGAGGTCGGTGGACGAGGTCGTCGCCGCCGTCGCGGCCTGCCGCGAGCGCGGGCTGCCGGTGATCGCGCGGGGCGGCGGCACCAGCGTCGCAGGCAACTCGTGCGGCCCCGGCGTCGTGATCGACACCTCGCGCTACGTGCGGGGCGTGACGGAGCTGGACCCCGCCGCCCGGCTGGCGCGGGTCGCACCGGGGACCGTGCTCGACGACCTGCAGGCCCTCGCGGCACAGCACGGCCTGCGGTTCGGCCCCGATCCGTCCACGCACAGCCGGTGCACGCTCGGCGGCATGATCGGCAACAACGCCTGTGGTTCGCATTCGGTCGCCTGGGGCCGCACCGCCGACGTCGTGCGCGAGCTGGACGTCCTGCTCTACGACGGAACCCGGCTCACGGTCGGCCCGACCGCACCGTCCGAAGTGGACGAACGAGCGGCGCGGCCCGGCACCGAGGGACGGGTCTATCGGGAACTACGGACGCTGGTGGCGGAGAACCTGGGGCTGCTGCGCACGGAACTGTCGACGTGGCCGCGCCGGGTGTCCGGCTACGGGCTCGAACATCTCTTGCCGGAGAACGGTTTCGACCTCGCGAAGGCGCTCGTCGGCAGCGAAGGCACGTGCGTCACCGTCCTCGGCGCCACGGTCGCGCTCGCGGAACTGCCGAAACATCGCGTCCTGGCGGTGCTCGGCTTCCCGTCCGACATCGCCGCGGCGGACGCGGTCCCGTCGATCCTGCCGTGGTCCCCGCTGACCGTCGAAGGCGTGGACGCCCAGCTCGTCGCGCTGCTGGAGCCGGGGCGGGCCGGCGGCCTGCCACCGGGGGAGGCCTGGCTGTTCGTCGAAATGGCCGGGGACGAGCCGGGTCTCGCGAGTGAGCGCGCGCGGTCGCTCGCGAACGAACTCGGTGGGGTGCTGACCGGATCCACCGTGCTCACCGACCCGGCGGCGCAGCGGCGGCTGTGGCGGATCCGCGAGGAGGGCGCGGGCCTCGCGACGCGGCTCGCCGACGGTGCGGAGGCGTGGCCGGGCTGGGAGGACGCGGCGGTGCCGCCGGACCGCCTCGGCTCGTACCTGCGCGGGTTCAAGGAACTCATGCGCGCGCACGGCAGGCAGAGCGTCGTCTACGGCCACTACGGCGAGGGCTGCCTGCACCTGCGGCTCGACTTCGACCTGCTGTCGAAGCCCGGCGTCGCGGGGTTCCGGAAGTTCCTCGAAGAGGCCGCCGACCTCGTCGCCGCGCACGGCGGATCGCTGTCCGGCGAACACGGCGACGGGCA
>NZ_JBHYIK010000153.1:0-5114 GCF_042739735.1 Amycolatopsis sp. NPDC059027
CCTTGCGGGCGTCTGACGCCCGCAAGGTGGCCTTAACGGCATCCTGCGGGAGGTGAGGGGGCTGCCTCGGCTGGGGTGAGGCTGGGCGCGTCGCGAACGGCTCGTTCGGGACCCCTATGCCGTGAAGGAAACTCGTACGCGGAGCGTGCACTACACCGGCAGCCAGGTCATGCGTTGTCCGTGCGGCGCCGTGCGCGCCAGGGCCTGGGCGTCCGGCTTCCCGCCTTCCCAGCGGACGACGCCGAGCACGCACAGCCCGCCGCTCCCGTCCGCGTCGCGCGCGAGGTCGTCACGGCCGGGCAGGACCGCCTCCAGGCCGACGCCGTACGCCTCCTCGCTGACCCACCACACCGGCCGTCGCTCGGCCAGCGCCGCCAGTGCCTCCACGAACGCGGCGCGCCGGGGGCCGAGGTACGCCAGCGCGTGACTCGTCAGCACCACCAGCGGCAACGCATCGGGCAACCGCGAAGCGGCCGCGTCGAGGTCGTCGACAGCGTCGCCGGCCACCAGCTCCGGCGTGTGCCGCGCCTGTTCCGCGGCAGCCGTGCGCAGCAGGCGCAACCGGTCCGGCTGATCGGCCCACACGCAGGCTTCCAGCCAGGCCAGCTCCTCCTCGTCCCGCAGGTCCACCGGCGCCCGGTCGAGCCCCGCCCGCGCGCCGATCGTCAGCTTCTTCGGCAGTTTCGGGAGCACCGCGCCCGGCGCGACGTCGATCGCGCAGTGCAGGCCGACCGAGGCCTTCGCCGGGCCCGCGACGAGCTGCTCACCGCCGTCGCACTGGTACCGGTAGGCGAACCGGTCGAGACCGAGCAGGAGCCCGGCGCTGCAGCCGACCTCCAGCAACGCGAACCGCTTCGCTTCCTTCGCCACCTGCGCGAGCGCCGGGTAGAGCAGCGCCGCGCGCCGCACTTCGTTCGTCTGTGTGAACCGGGTCCCGATGATCTCCCGGGCGCGCTCGGCCCGCTCCAGGAGAAAAGAACGGAACAGCGGCCAGGTGTCCGCGTCGACGCCGTCGAACCCGCCCACCGACGGGTAGTAGCGCGACAACGGATGGATCGGGTCGGCCTGGACGAGCCGGTGCGCGGTCGCCAGGAGCAGCGTCCCGCGCGCCTCGCCGCCCCGCGCGTCGGTCAGCAGCCCCGCGACGTCGTCGTCCTCGGCCGCCTGCGTGGCGAGGTGGTCGTAGAGCGGTGAGACGCCGCGTGCCTCGACTTCCGCGAAAGTGCGGAGTCTCCGCTTGATCTCGTCCAGGGCGATCCCCATCGGGACTCCTCGCTCATTCGTGGGGCACGGGGCGGCCGGGCTGTTCCCCGCCGCGGGTGTCCCCGTAGGACCGCTTCGGCACCATCACCTTGCGCCGGAAGACGCACACGATCGTCCCGTCCTGTTTGTACCCGCGTGTCTCGACGTACACCACGCCGCGGTCGTCCTTCGACTTCGACGGCGTCTTGTCGAGCACCTCGGTTTCGCCGTAGATGGTGTCGCCGTGAAAGGTCGGCTTGACGTGTTTGAGCGATTCGACCTCGAGGTTCGCGATCGCCTTGCCGGAAACGTCCGGAACCGACATGCCGAGCAGCAGCGAGTAGATGTAGTTGCCGACTACGACGTTCTTGCCGAAGTCGGTGGTCTCTTCGGCGTAGTGCGCGTCCATGTGCAGCGGATGGTGGTTCATGGTGATGAGGCAGAACAGGTGGTCGTCGTACTCGGTGACCGTCTTCCCCGGCCAGTGCTTGTAGACCGCACCGACCTCGAATTCCTCGTAATAACGCCCGAACTGCACCCGACGTCCTCCTGTCCGCGTAACGCCCCATGAGCCTGGTACGACACGTATTCGTGGTGAGGAGTACCCTCAACCATTGGTGTTCGCGCGTCAACGCGAGCCCTGCCACTCTCCGCGTCTCACGACAGCGCCGGCCCGAAGGAGGTGAGGGAACCCCATGAGTAGTAGTGGCGATAGTCCGCTTCCTAGTAGTCGCAGCGTTCCCCCTTCGATGACCGGCCTGCTCTCTTCCCGCTAGGCCAGGCAACACCCCGGGAACGCTGGTGAACGCCGGACGGACACGAGTCCGCCAGGCACGTCGTCTTCGCGCACGAACACGCACGACGCAGCCCAGGAGATCCCATGCCTGCCATTCCCTCGCTCGGCGGCCTTCGCGGCCGCGGTGACGACCGCGCCAAGGGCACACCGGTACGCGCGCTGCCGGTGCCGTTGTCGGCGTACGTCGTCGACTGCGCCGTATACGTCGACGGCCGCCGCCTGCCAGGCCGCTGGACGCACTCCGAGGCGATCAAAGAGGTCCGCAAACGCCACGAGGGTTTCGTCTGGATCGGGCTGCACGAGCCGGACGCCGAGCAGATCCAGGGTGTCGCGGACACGTTCGGGCTGCACGAGCTGGCCGTCGAGGACGCGTTGGAGGCGCATCAGCGGCCGAAGCTGGAGCGCTACGACGACTCGCTGTTCATGGTGTTCAAGACCGTGCGGTACGTCGAGCACGAGTCGCCGACCACCGCGAACGAGATCGTCGAGACCGGCGAGCTGATGCTCTTCCTCGGCCGGGACTTCGTGGTCACCGTGCGGCACGGGAACCACTCCGGGCTGGCCAGGCTGCGCCGCGAGCTGGACGAGGACCCGGAGCAGCTCGCGCTCGGGCCCGCCGCCGTCGTGCACGCGATCGCCGACCAGGTCGTCGACCACTACCTCGAGGTCACGACGCGGATCGAGTCCGACATCGACGAGATCGAGGCGCAGGTGTTCGCGCCGCGCTCGCAGGTCAGCGCCGAACAGATCTACCTGATGAAGCGGGAAGTGCTCGAACTCCGCCGCGCGGTGCTGCCGCTGGCCACGCCGGTGCAGCGGCTCTCGGAGGGCTACACGCGGCTGGTGCCGGACGAGGTCCGCTCGTATTTCCGCGACGTCGCCGACCACCTCGCGACGGTCTCGGAGCGGGTGTCCGCGTTCGACGAACTGCTGAGCACCCTGGTCGACGCGACCGTCGCGAAAATCTCGCTGCAGCAGAACACGGACATGCGCAAGATCACCGCGTGGGCGGCGATCATCACCGTCCCGACGATGATCGCCGGGATCTACGGCATGAACTTCGACTTCATGCCGGAACTGCACTGGAAGTTCGGCTATCCGCTGATCTTCGGCGTCATCGTCGCCATCTGCCTGATGCTGTACCGAATATTCCGGAAGAACGACTGGTTGTAGCTCCCTCCCCGACCCCGTCTTTCCCCCGGTAGCAGTACAGGAGGCTTTCCCATGTCCCGCATCCTGACCAACCTCAAGTTCTGGGCGCTCGTGCTGTGCCTCAGCTGGCTCGTCGTCATCACCACGATCATCGTGACCCACCCCGAGGCCGCGATGAAGTGAGCTCGGGAGCCGTACCCTGAGCGCATGCCGAAAGCGCTGGTCGTCGCGGACGAGGTGGACGAGCGGCTGTGGACCGACGCGGTCCGCGCCTGCTCGGTCGACCTCGTCATCGGCGCCGGCGACCTGCCCTACGAGTACCTCGAGTTCCTGGCGGGCGCGCTCGACGCGCCCTGCGTGTTCGTCCCGGGCAACCACGACCCGGATCTGAGCGGCTACACCCGATACGGCGGACTGTCCATGAAGGACGGTTTCCCGGCGGCGTGGCCCGGCCCGGCAGGCGGGATCAACGCCGACGGGCGCGTCGTGGACGTCGCCGGGCTCCGGTTCGCGGGGCTCGGCGGGTCCGTCCGCTACAACGACGGTCCGAACCAGTGGACGCAACGGCAGCAGGCACGCCGCGCGCGGCGGGTTGTCCGGCGGGCCGGGTGGCGGCGGCGCCGCGACGGCCGGGGCGTCGACATCCTGCTGACCCACGCGCCGCCCCGGGATCTCGGCGACCGGCCGGATCTTCCGCACCACGGGTTCGACTGTCTGCATAGGACGGTCGAGCGGTTACGGCCGAAGTGGTTGCTGCACGGGCACATCCATCCGCACGGCGAACCGGTCCCGGACCGGCGGCTGGGCGAAACCCGCGTTCGCAACGTGGTGGGCCACCAGATCATGGAGTTTTCATGAGCGAAGCTTGCGAGCGAATCATCGACATCATGCGCCATAAGGAATTGGACACTGTCTCGCGGAGCGAGGCGATCGCATGAACAACAGGGGCACCGGTTTTCCGAGGGCCGACGCGGAGCACGACTTCCTGCGCGCACGGCGGCGGCAGGTGCTGTCACGGCTGGCGAAGTGGTTGCGTGGCGAGCCCGACGACGTGAACATCATGTTGCCGTTCAACGAAGTCGTGGACGCGCTCGGCTACCTCAGCGAGTGGCGGATCGGGCTGCGGGTGATCTCGCTGGACTCGATCGTCGGCAGTGTCGACCGCGGCCGCGATTTCGACCGGCGCTTCCGGCCGACGTCGGGGCGGGTCCGGGAACGCTGGGAACGGCTCGCGCTGGCCGCGCGGCGGGGCGAGGAGATCCCGCCGATCGAGGTGTACCGCGTGGGCGAGCTGCACTTCATCATCGACGGGCACCACCGGGTTTCCGTCGCACACGCGCAGGGACTGTCCACAATAGAGGCTCAGGTCATCGTGGTGCGGACGAAGCTCGACCCGAGCGGAATCCGCTTCCGCGGCGATCTGATCGTCAAGGACTACCGGCGGCTGTTCCTCGAACGCGTCCCGCTGACCGGGCACGCCCGCGCGTCGGTGATCGTGTCGGACCCGTGGGACTACGCGCTGCTCGGCGAGCACGTCGAGGCGTGGGGTTTCCGGCTGATGCAGGACGAAGGCCGCTACTGCGACCGGGCGAGCGTCGCGCAGCGCTGGTTCGACGAGGAGTTCGTGCCGGTGGTCGGGATGCTGCGGCAGGCCGACATGATCGGCACACGCACCGACGCCGAGGCCTACATGTGGGTGGCGAGCGAACGCTACCGGCTCATCCGCACGCACCGCTGGGACGACGACGTCATCGAAGCGGTACGGGCCCGGAAGCGCTGAGGACGAACGCCCCAATGTGGCATTGGGTGCGTCCAGCGCAGCGAATGTGGTGGACCGCCCCGGGTTTGTTGGAGGCCGATCGTTCTGGGAAGGATGAGCGGCGTGGCGAGCAGCAGGTTTCCGCGGGAGTTGAAGGATCGTGCC
>NZ_JBHYIK010000154.1:0-4272 GCF_042739735.1 Amycolatopsis sp. NPDC059027
CCTCGCCTGTCGATGATCCAGGTCCACGAAGACGCCGTCGAAGCCGTCGTCCCCCTCAAACGCCAGGAAGCCATGGGCCAGTTCGACCTCTTCGGGTCGTTTGGGGACGAGTCGGCCGAGGACACCGCGAGCGTGTCGTCCTCGTCGCCGCTGGCGCACCTGAAGTTCGGCGAGGAGGAGTACCCGCGCAAGCAGCTGCTCGCCTACGAGCGGGAAATGCTCGGGCTCTACGTCTCCGCGCATCCGCTCGACGGCGCCGAGCGTATCCTCCGCAAGCACGCGCCGAGGCCGATCGCGGCACTGCTCGCCGACCCGCCGAAGGAAGGTGAAGTGGTGATCTCCGGGCTGATCACCTCGCTGGAGCGGCGGGTCAACAAGAAGGGCGAGCCCTGGGCCATCTGCACGGTCGAGGACATGGACGCCGCGATCGAGGTGCTCTACTTCCCCAAGTCGTACGCGTTGTTCGCCGCCGACCTGATCGAGGACAACGCCGTCCTGGTCAAGGGCAGGGTGAACTGGCGCGAGGACAAGATGTCGGTGTTCGGCGGCGGGCTGGCGACCCTCGACCTGTCCGACATCGCCAACGGCGAGGACGAGCCACCGCTGGTCCTCCTCGCGGCGGCCGAGAAGATCGACCAGTCGGTGGTCAGCGAACTGAAGTCGACATTGCTGGCGCACAAGGGCGAAACCCCGGTGCACCTCAAGCTCGTCGGGCAGAAGCAGCAGACGGTGTTCGCGCTCTACGACTATCCGGTCAAGGTCACCTCGATGCTCATCGGTGAGCTGAAGGGGATCCGCGGGATCACCGCGAACAGCTGATGGCGGAGGCTTACGAACCCGATCCGCGACGGTGGAAAGCGCTTGCCGTCACCCTCGCGGCCGGGTTCATGGGCCTGCTCGACGTCAGCATCGTCAACACCGCGCTGCCCTCGATCCAGCGGAACCTGCACGCCTCCAACGGCGCCATCCAATGGGTGGTCTCCGGCTACGCGCTGACGTTCGGGCTCGTCCTGGTCTCCGGCGGACGGCTCGGCGACGCGCTCGGCCGTCGCCGGATGTTCCTGTTCGCGCTGGCCGCGTTCGTGGCGACCAGCGCGTTCGCCGGGGCGGCGCCCGACGAGACCACGCTGATCGTGGCCCGGCTGTTGCAGGGCTGCGCCGCGGGCATGCTCACCCCGCAGAACAGCGGCATGATCCAGGAACTGTTCCGGGGTGCCGAGCGCGGACGCGCGTTCGGCATGTTCGGCGCGGTGGTCGGGATCTCGACGGCGGTGGGGCCGGTGCTCGGCGGCGTCATCCTCGCGGTGTTCGGCGATCCGGACGGCTGGCGCTGGGTGTTCTACGTCAACGTGCCGATCGGCGTCGTCGCGTTCGGGGCCGCGTTGCGGCTGCTGCCCAAGACGCCGCCACGCAAGGTACGGCTGCGCAGCGAGATCGACTTCGTCGGCATCCTGCTGCTCGCCGTGGCCGTGCTCGGCGTGCTGCTGCCCCTGGTGGAGTCCGAGCAGGGCGGGCTGTCCCGGCTGTGGTGGCTGTTCGGCATCGCGGTGGTGTTCGGCTTCGCGTTCGTCCGCTGGGAACGCACGAGGGTCCGCCTCGGCAGACCGCCGCTGCTCGACATCCGGCTGTTCACCGGCACTCCGGGCTACGCGCCGGGCGCCGCGGTCGGCACGCTCTATTTCTGCGGGTTCGCCGGGATCTGGCTCGTGTTCGCGATGTTCTTCCAGAAGGGGCTCGGCTACACACCGCTGCAGTCCGGGCTGGCGGTGACGCCGTTCGCGCTCGGCTCCGCGGTGGCCGCCGCCGTGGCGGGCAGGCTGGTACCGCGCTGGGGACGGCGGCTCACCGTCACCGGGCTGTCCATGGTCGCGGCCGGGATGCTCCTGGTCGCGCTGCTCGCCACGCTGGTCCCGCCGTCGCTGACCGGCGTCGTGTTCATCGCTCCGCTGCTGTTCGCCGGTATCGGCGGCGGCATGGTGATCTCGCCGAACACGACGCTGACGCTGGAATGCGTGCCGCCCACCATGGCGGGCGCGGCCGGGGGCGCGTTGCAGACCGGCCAGCGGATCGGCACCGCGATCGGCACGGCGGTGCTCGCGTCGGTCTTCGAATCCGTGGTGGGTGCGGCACCGGGCCGGTTCCCGCTCGCTCTGTCCGTCGCGATGTGCTGCGCGGCCGTCGTCACGTGTGCCGCGCTCGTCCTCGCCGTCCTCGAACTGCGGGCCCGCCGGGCCAGGGCGGTGCTCACCCAAGGTGACAAGGATCGGCGCGACGCGGAAACCTCCGCCGCGGACATCCAGCGCGGCTGAACTGTCCGGTCCCTTACCTCAGCGTGCCTAAACTACTCAGCGCATAATCATGCTGCTCCATCCGGGTGACAGCGTCCCGGAACCACTGGTGCTACTCAGAGCAACCGGGTAGACCTAACGGGGCCTTCAGTGCGCCACTTTGATTACCTACAGTGGCAGCCCGATCGGCCTCCTGGGGATGGGGTGACCGGTCTGGGCGATGGGGTGTTCGGGGTGCGAGGGAATGGACACCGCTGTCACCTCCGGAGAAAGCGCGTCGGCGTCCGCGGGGGACCGTCCGGCGCCAGCTCGGAGGAGCCATTTCGGGTATCGGTGAGCGCGAAGGCATTGGAGCGGGCCCGGGTGAGGGGGAACCGGGCCCGCTCACCTTTCTCCCGGTGTCGCGCTCGCTCCCGCGGCCCGGACGTGTTGGGATGGCGGTGTTCGTGATCATCCCGAGCACAGGGAGCGCCGATGTCGGAGGAGTCCGCGCGACCGGGTAACCGGATCAGGGTGTGGTACCGGCCCATGCGGTCACGGGACAGTGACGAGCACCATCGCGTCGCCACCCCGCTGGAGCTGCTGTTCGACCTCTGTTTCGTGGTCGCGGTCGGCCAGGCGGGCGCGCAGCTGCACCACGCGTTCACCGAGGGACACTTCGGGCACGGGGTACTGAGCTTCGCGCTCGTGTTCTTCGGGATCTGGTGGGCCTGGCTGAACTTCAGCTGGTTCGCGTCCGCGTTCGACACCGACGACGTGCCCTACCGCGTCACGACCCTGGTGCAGATCGGCGGCGGGCTGACCGTCGCGGCCGGCGTGGAGAGCGCGTTCGACGGCGATTTCCGGGTGATGGTCATCGGCTACGTGGTCATGCGGCTGGCCTTGGTCACCCAATGGCTGCGTGCCGCCCGGTCCTCGCCCGAGCTCCGGGTCACGGCCCTGTGGTACGCCGCCGGGATCACGATCTGCCAGGTGCTGTGGGTCGTGCGCCTCGCACTGCCCGACGCGATCGCGTTCCCGGCGTTCTTCGTCATCGTGCTTGCGGAACTGGCCGTGCCGATGCTGGCCGAGAGCCGGGCCGGGACCACGTGGCACCCGCATCACATCGCCGAGCGGTACGGCCTGTTCACCCTGATCGTGCTCGGCGAGACGGTCCTCAGCGCGACGAACGCGATCCGGGAGGGGATCAAGGAGGGGCACGTCGGGAACCTGGTGGGACTGGCCGTCGCCGGACTGGTCCTGGTGTTCTCGTTGTGGTGGCTGTACTTCGACCAGCCGGGACACCGCAGGCTGAGCGGGAACCCCGGCATGCTGACGACGATGAGCTGGGGCTACGGCCACTACCTGATCTTCGCCGCGGCGGCCGCGGTCGGCACCGGTCTCGAGGTCGCCGTCGACTACGACACTCATCAAACGCATATAGCCGGACTCGCCGCCGCTCTGGTGACCACGGTGCCGGTCGCGCTGTTCCTGCTCAGCGTCTGGCTGCTGCACATCGGCCCGACCAACGAATGCCGCCCGATCGCCATCGGCTTCCCGGTGACGGCGGTGCTCGTGCTCGCGGCGTCGTTCACGCCGGCGCCGATCCACGTGACCGCGGTGCTGGCCGCCGCGCTCGTGGGTCTCACCGTCGTCGCGACCCACGGGGAGCCCGAGCCGTGACATCGACGCAGGTCAGCGCGTCGGCGCGTACTTAAGGGACCCCCCCTGTTCAGGCCCCTCCGAGGGCGTGTAAAGTTCTTCAAGTCGCCAGGGAGACCGGGCGGCCACCGGGGCCACGAACCAAGCTCCCACGCAAGTGGTAGAGTGGGTGGTCCCAAACCGGAGAGCACGTCCAAACCCTTGAGAAGCGCGAGTTTCGCGGGGTATACGGTGCGCCCTCGGGATACAAAGCTTGATGAATATCGCTTGAAGCAATTCAGTGTGTTGCTTGAGAACTCAACAGTGTGCTAGTGAACTAAGCCAGTAGAGCTTATTGTTTGAA
>NZ_JBHYIK010000155.1:0-3917 GCF_042739735.1 Amycolatopsis sp. NPDC059027
GTGCCCGGGGGCCCCCCCCCACCCTAGTTTTGTGGGGGTGTTGGGGGGGGGCGCCGCGGGGGGGGGTGGCGGCGCCGCCCGCGCCCACGGCAGCGGTGAGCGGAGGCGTGTCCGTGGTCAAGGTCGCGGTGGCGGGCGTCGTCGTCGCGGCCGCCGCGACCGGCGCCGGCCTGGTCGTTCCCCGCCTGCTCGCCCACGGGCCCTGCGACACCGTCGTCGGCGACCGGCAGGCCATCCGGGTCCTCGCGGACGCGGCGGGCGAACTCGACCGGATCAGTCATCGGTTCACCACCCGGATCGCCGACCGCGGCTACGACGGTGCCGTCGATCCCGTCGCGGCCACGTCGTGGTTCACCCGGCGGCAGAACGGACTCGACACGCCCACGGAATTCCGCGCCGTGGGCGGGACCCGCTACGCGTTCACCACGTCCACCGGAACCTGGGGCCCCAGCACCGAAACCGACACACCGTCACCGACCCCGGCACTGGCGTCGGCCGTTTCGGCCACCCGCCGGGGTTGTGAGTTCGAAGGCGCTCTCGACGCCCAGTCGCTGCGACCGCCCGCGGCGGAGCCCGTCCCGTTCACCGCGCGCATCGACGAGAGCGGGCACCTCGTCCTCTTCAGCACCACCCCGCCTGCCGGACCCGCCGTCCGGCAGACGTTCGGTGACTTCGGCACCCAGGTGGACGTGCCCTCCCCCTCGGCACCCACCACACCGCCGAGTACCACCTCGGCCACCCCCGCGCCGACGCCCCCACCGCCGCCCACCACCAAGACCACGAAACCGGCGACCACGACGAGCACGGCACCCCGCCCCACCCTTTACGCGTACTGGATCAGTGGCACGAGATCACTGACCATCAACGACCCCGCCGACGTTCGCCACGGCCCGAATGTCTCCTTCTCCAAGGACACGAAGGACCCGTACGCCACCTGCTTCGCCAATACCAGCGGCGACCCCACGGTGGCGCTGCGGCTCGACGCCACCGGCTGCGAGGCTCTGAAGACCGCGTCGGCGACCGTGACCCTGACGGGCAAGAACCAGCTCACGGTCACCGGGGATCCGGTCATCGCGGGCACCTACCAGCGACAGCCGCCGAAGTAGCGGGAGGCGTCCATGCGACTGGCGGATCCGCTCCGTTCGCGGGCGGTGCTCATCGGCACGAGCGAGTTCGCCGATCCCGCATTGCCCGCGCTGCCCGCGGTGCGGAACAACGTCACGGACCTGACCGCGATCCTCACCGCACCGACCGGTACGGGCCTGCCGCCGGCACACTGCCGGACACTGCTGGACGAACCGGACCATCGCACTGTCGGCGACGTGCTCGAAGAAGCCGCCGAACAAGCCGAAGACCTGCTCCTCGTCTACTACGCGGGACACGGCGTCCTGGACGGTCGCGGGCAGTTGTACCTCACGATGCCGGACAGCACGGTGGATCGCCTGCGCTGGACCGGGCTACCGGCGGCCCGGCTCCGCGAACTCCTCGCCGACGCACCGGCCGCGAACCGCGTCCTGATCGTCGACAGCTGCTTCTCCGGCAGGGCGATCGGGGAACTCATGGCGGACGCCTCGTCCGCGGCCACCGGGCAGCTGGAGATCGCCGGCACCTACACGCTCACCTCCGCCTCCGGCAACGAAACCGCGTCCGCGCCACGGGGAGCGCGGCACACCGCCTTCACCGGCGCGCTCGCCGATCTCCTCACGCGCGGGGCGCCGGACGGGCCCGAACTGCTCACTCTCGACTTCGTCCACCGTCACCTCCGGCGAGTGCTGGGCGAACGCGGCCTCGCCCGTCCCGGTCAGGGCGGCACCCAGACCACGGGCGGGCTCGCGCTCGCCCCGAACCCCGGCACCCAGGCGCCGGACGCCGACGTCCTCGGCAAGCTCGCTGCCGCCGCCGGACAGGCCGCCCGGGTTCTCGGCCCGGCGCATCCCACCACATTGGACAGTCGTCGCCGGCACGCCGTCCAGGTCGGCTTGGCGGGCAACCCCACCGAAGCCGCCCGGCTCCACGCGGAGCTGGTAACGGACTTCCAGCGCGCGCTCGGGCTGACGCATCCGGACGTGTTCGCGATCCGGGAAGGCCATGCCTATTGGACCGGCCGGGCGGGCCGGCACGACGAAGCGGTGACCCTGCTCGCCGCCCTGCGCGCCGACCGGGCCGGCGGCGGCATCGCGCGGCGAACCCGTCCCCGGCGGACCGGACGCGGCCCCTCCCGAGGTTCACGGTGACCGGTCGCCCGGCTCCAGCAGTCTTTCCACGTCGCGGACCAACGCCGCGACGTCGGCCACCCGCCGGGCGTCGAGCTCGATCTTGCGCCCGTCCGCCGCGGTGACGGTGAGCTTCACCTCCGAGCGACGGTGGGAGAACCACGTCGACACCGATCTGGCCAGCACCGCACCCGCCCCGCCCGAGCCCATGGCCACCACGAGCGCGTCCAGCACACCACCCATCTCGCCCGGCCGCGGCTCCGCCCGCCGGAGCCGCACCCTCCCGCGCAGCGCGTCCTCGTGACGCAGCCAGTCCAGCAACGCCCCGAGTTCGGCCGCGTCACCGCCGATCCACAGCTTTGTCTCGCCTGTCACGGTCATCCGCCCCATCCCGTCGCCTGATCGTTCCCACCCACCGACATATGTCCACTGTGGACGCTCGCCCTGCGCGGCGGCTCGTGCTCGTCGGCTGCACAGTCGCCGAACAGGGGGAGGCCGTTACGCGGCCCGGACGGAAACACTCGCCCCGTCCTCCCTTGGTTTACCGGTACGCCACGGGGTTTCGCGGCGACCGCTCTTGCCCTCGCCGTCGGCGGTGTGCTCAACTGCGTCGGGCGTAAAACTCTGTGAACAGGAGCGACTGCATTGCGTAAGCACTGGGGTGGAAGAAAACAACTCGTCGCGGCGGGGCTGGCCGTCGCCGCCGTAACCCTCTCCGCCGCGCCGGCCTCGGCCGCGCCGCGGGCCGCCTGGCCGGGCGCCGCCCAGGTCGCCGTCGCCGACGGGTCGAACGTGTTCGGCTCCAACCTGAGCGGTCTGTCCTTCCAAAGTCCCAGCGTGCTGTGGGCGGTGAAGAACGGGCCCGGCACGCTCTACCGCCTGGTTCCCGACGGCAAGAAGTGGCGGCCCGACCCGTCCGGCGGCTGGGCGAAGGGCAAGCAGCTCCGCTACCAGGACGGCAGTGGCGACCCCGACGCGGAGGGCGTGGTCGTCACTCCCGAGGGCGTGTTCGCCGCCACGGAGCGCGACAACGACAACGGTGACGAAAGCCGGATGCAGGTACTCCGCTTCGACCCGGCCTCGTCCGCGAGCACACTCAACGCTACCGCTGAATGGGATCTCACGAAGGATCTTCCCTCGGTGTCACCCAACAAGGGACTCGAAGGCATCTCGTGGGTTCCCGACTCGTTCCTGACCACACACAAGTTCCGGGACGAACACACCAAAGCCGCGTACGACCCGGCCAAGTATCCCGGCCACGGCGGCGGCCTGTACTTCGTCGGTCTCGAGGACAACGGGACGATCTACGCCTACGCGCTCGGCCAGAACGGGAGCTACACCCGCATCGCCACCATCCCGAGTGGCCTGCCCGCGGTCATGGACCTCGAATTCGAACCCTCGACCGGCCACCTGTGGGCGGTCTGCGACGACAACTGCGATGGCCGCTCGACCACGCTCGACGTCACCGCGCAGGGCAAGTTCGCGGTCGGCGCGACCTACGACCGGCCGTCCGGAATGCCCAACTACAACAATGAGGGCTTCGCGATCGCGCCGCAGGACGCCTGCGCGTCCGGCCGCAAACCGGTCGTCTGGTCCGACGACGACAACGACGGCGGGCACGCCCTGCGCAGCAGCACCCTCCCCTGCAAGTAGCTCCCAATTCCCGGGGTGCCGTGATGCCGTTAAGGCCACCTTACGGGCGTC
>NZ_JBHYIK010000156.1:0-3589 GCF_042739735.1 Amycolatopsis sp. NPDC059027
GGATGTGCATAGGGGTGTGGTTCCGGAGATCGGGCCGCACAATGTGCATGGCTACATTCCGCTGGCGGATTTGGGTTCGACGCCGATGGACGGCGTGCCGTTGGACCCGAACCTCGAGGTTGGCATGCCGCGAGGGAACGCTTCGCTTTTACGCACGGATCACAAGGGTCGGAAGATACCCATGGAACCGGGCGAGGTGCAGAGTACTGAGGGGCGTAGTACTTTTGTCCTCCGCCAGGGCGAGCGTCGTGGGACGGCCGGATTCGGACTGCACAACACCAAGAGTGGCCTGACCATGGATCTGCGAAGGGTGGTGGACGAACTGCACGCTACTGGCCAAGTTCTCCGTACCGCTCCTGGGGAAACGGTCACCCAGGCGGAAGCCGGCTTGGCCAACCCGGCAAGACTGGTGCCCCTGGGGTTCAACGATGTGATCGTGACGTCGCTGCACCTCGACCCGGACCGTAACGAGTTCGAGATGTGGGATCCTCGCAAAGAGAAGACGGCGTACCTCGATGCGGGCTCGGCAGCGCGGATGGTGCACGGTTCCAAGTCTTTTCGGGATGCGTATCGGAACCTCTTCGGTCGAGCGGGATCGCGGAATGATCCACCGGAGGTGCTTCTCCTCGTCTCCGGTGTCCGGATTACTGTCGACGGCAGCTCGAAATCGGCTTCGGTCATGAGAAACTTTGCTCGGGAGCTGACCCGATTGATGCTTGAGGAGCCGATCGTGGGCCGGACGATAAAACGTGCAACGGTACACGCACCTCGGACCACGGCGGAGATCAGCGAGGGTTTTCGTATCGGTGTTCCGGACAACAAGGGTTGGGTGACGTACGAGCGCACCCGGGAGACGCGGAGCGTCCCGGCTGGAAGCATCGGTGCGCTCTTCAACGTAAATACGAAGGTGGAGAAATACCCGTTTAGTACTTTCGACAACGTACGCACGCGGTTCAACGATGAGGAGCTACGCGATATCGCTCGGGTCGAGGACCAGTCGTCGCAGCAGTCCGAGTCGAAGGTGGAGCCCGAGGCGGGGCCGGAGCCGGTGAAGCCGCAGCAGGCCGAGGACCCTTCGGGGAAGGGTAAGGGGCCGGTTCGTCCGGAGCCGGGGCCTTCGGCGGGGTCGGGAGCGACGGGTGGTGATCGGCCTCGGGCTCCGTATGGAGGGCCGGGTTCCGGGGAGAAGTTCTCTCTGCGGCCGGAGGGCCAGGAGGCGAAGCCGCAGCAGCAGCAGCAGCCGGAGGCGGAGCCGCAGCCGGCGGGGCCGGGGTGGAACATCTCGGATGCGAAGCCGGATTCGGCGAATCTTTACCAGCGCCTTGGCGTCGACCAGTCTGCCGATGCGGAACTTATCAAGCAGGCGTACCGGAAACTGGCCTTGAAGTACCACCCGGACAAGAACCCCGAAGAAAAGCGGGAGGAGGCGGCAGCAAATTTCAAGAGCGTCGGAGCAGCGTATGAGACGCTGATCGACCCAGATCGGAGGCGGGCATACGACGCCGAACTGAATTCTGCTCAAGCGCAGGGTCAGTCGGATGGTGACCAAGGGAATTTCGCCTTCCCGCAGTCCCAGGGCTGGGCGGAGTCGCAGTGGGGGTCGCCGCAGCAGTCGCAGTGGGCGCCGCCGCAGCAGTCGCAGTGGGGGCCGCCGCAAGGGGAGCCCTTCCAGAGTTCCTCGCAGTCCCAGCACTATGGGCAGGGAGACTACGGCAACGACATTCCGTCGCCGACAAGCGGTCCGCGGATCCGTGTCGAACCGCCTCCCGGGTGGGTAGCCGGGTTCGCGGGCACTCAGAAGATCTATTTCGATGCCCGGACTCCCTATCAGCAACGTATTTATGGTTGGCGTAAGGATCATGTGGGGGCATATTACGCAGCTGTCATTGGCGTCTCATTTGTGACTGGCCAGGATGGCGAGGCCATGGCGCGCGGTTTCGCGGGTCGGATTCCTGAGATCGACAAGGTTGTGCGAACCATGCCGGGTGAGGCTGCCTGTGAAGCGTTCTTAAAGATGCGTTACGGGGCTCAGGTGGAAGCGCCGTGGGCGAAGGACTACCTGTTCGCGATGAATAGCGGCCGAGGCCCGTCACTCCTCGATTACCATGGTACGACTGATAGTGCCGCGATGACCTTGCCGCCGGGGGCGTGGAGCATGGCCACTGACGGTGGTTTACGGCAGTTGACCGATGAATACCCGGTGACGGTGCGTGGTGAAAGCTTCGCTGACGTCCAGCGCGCTTCCTGGGTTTTCCAAGAAGTTTACAACTCAAACCCGAACGGCTCGTTTGCGCATATCGCCTGTTGGGTCGGCAGTGGTGAATTCGCCAAGAAATACTTGGCTTCAATTGGTCGACCGAGCAGAAATTTCCAACACGGCTATCCAAACGTATCCTATTTTTCGAGGAATAAACTTGAATTTTCCAACTCGGCCGAAATGGACCATCGCGGCCTCATCGGGGTCGACAACAACGCGGGGTTCGTGGCTGGGTACCCCCGGACCGTCGACTCCGAGGGCAGGGTGACCGAGTACCGAATATTCGACCTTCCGTACACACGCTTCACGGATGACGAGATCCGTGGGATACGCCGGGAGGACAGGAAAAAGGGAAAACCCTGATCCGGCGAGCGGAACGAACGCGCCATCCGTCCCCGACGTGCCGTGAAGGCCTCCTTCACAGCGTGGTGCGGGGGGTAGGGGGCCTTCACAGCATGGGGCGGTTTCGATACTGCTAGGGAGAATGACATGCCGATGAAGGACTCTGCGGGGCGGCGGGTGGTGGACGTCGAGCTGTCCACCGATCCGGAGGACAGCGGGGAACCGGTCGAGGCCGGAGACCAACCCGAGGAGCCGGGTCAGGCCGAACAGGCGGCGGGGAAGCCGTCGCAGGCTGAGGACCTGTCCAGCCACTGGGTCTTCATGGTCGATCCGTCCTGGAAACCGGTCGAGAAGGACGCCGAGCCGCCGATCGCGGCAGTGGTCGGCGGCTGGTACGTCGACGACGACGGGGTGACCGGGCTGTTCCACGCCAACCCGCGGTACGTGCCGTCCGAACCGAATCTGCCGACCGACCCGGTGGACGCCGCGTTGCATTTGACGGTGAGTGGCAAGGTCGACAGTGACGAGCTGCTGAAGACGCTGCCCCAGATCGTCTATGGAGTCGGACTGGACGCGGACGGAACTCCGGTGGTGGCACCCGCGCCGGACGGCCGGCCGTCGGTGTTGGTGACCACCGCGCCCGCACACCGGGCCAGGGTGCGCGTCGCGAGCTGGCTGGAGGTCACCATGGCCGAGCTCGCCGAGGCCCTGCCCGACGAGGGGGTCGACGTGTTGCTCAACCCCGGTGCGCCGAACTCGGTACGGCTGCTGGCCGGCGCGGTGAAGGAGTCCGTGGCTTCCGCTGCCGACCGCTCGGTCGGTACGCCCGGTCGCGCCGGATTTTTTGCTCGAGGAGACGTTAGCTGATGTGCTGGCGCGGTTTGTGGCTGGTTGTGTGAGTCATGGGTGTTTTTGATATACCGGATGATCCTTTTTGGGGGCCTATTTATGAGTCGATGATGTATGTGGCGACGGGTCAGCAGTTGCCGC
>NZ_JBHYIK010000157.1:0-234 GCF_042739735.1 Amycolatopsis sp. NPDC059027
TTCTTCACCCGCGCCGAAATGTCCGCCTATCTCAACGGCGTCAAATCCGGCGAATTCGACGACCTGACCTAGCCGACCCTCCAAGCACGCGAGTCGTCCGTCTGGTCACGCGAGTTCTCCATCTGGTCACGGGGGGGTGCGGGTGACGCCACCCATATCGCAGGGGCGCACACGGGGCGACGCGGTCGGGGGCGGGGGGGGGGGGGGGGTGTGCGTGTGTCTGGGTGGGGCGCG
>NZ_JBHYIK010000157.1:244-3332 GCF_042739735.1 Amycolatopsis sp. NPDC059027
GGTCTACAACTCCGGCTATTCCCACCACTGAACCTAGACGCCCACCCCCGCACTCTAGTGGTCGTTATGGACCCGCTAGTTCTCCATTTGGTCACGCGAGTTCGCCGTTCACGCACGCGAACTCGCCGTTCCAGACCGGTCGAGCGAGGCTGCGGTCAGGAAGCGCCGTCGGTCTGCACGACGCTGGGCCGCTTCCCGGTGGCCAAGAACTCGCGCAGCCCACGGCGCACAGTGTCCATCGGAACCTCGGTGCTGGCCGGAACCTGGCTGTGATTGCTCATGTAGATGTAGTCGACCAGGGTGTTCGGGTCGCCGTCGCCGTGGGTCGCGCCGCCTTCCGTCCGGGAGATGTACCCGATGAAACCCTTGTCCTGGCCGAGGCCGACTTCGAGGACAGGCGAACGCTTCACCCCGGCGATGGCGACCTGAATCATCGGTGGAGCAACGTGCTCGGCCGTCTCCGCGAGAATGCGGTCGATCAACTCGTCCAGCTCGGCCGGGGTGCTGACGACGAGCGCCGGGTCACCCGGGCCGAAGTCGTTCTCCGGCTCCTGGTCGTACCAGACCTCTAGCGTGACCACGGGTTCATGCCTCCGGCGAATGTCTTGCGGTAGTTCAGTGCGTGGACCGTCAGGGAGTATCCCGCAGGCAGGCCCAGGTGGCGGGCCTGCCTGCCGGGCATAGGCTCTGGCCATGGCGGTTTCCGGAAGGCTCGGCGCGCTGGCGTTGTTCGGGGCGCTGGTGGTCGGCTTGCTGCTGCCCTCCGGCACGGGGCTGCTCGTGGTGGGCGGGGTGCTGCTCGTACTGGTGCTCGTCGATCTCGCGTTCGCGGGGAGCGTGCGGCGGCTGACGTTCACGCGGTCGGGGGACACTTCGGTGCGGCTCGGGGAACCGGCGTCGGTGGAGCTTGTCGTGGCGAATCCGGGACGTCGCCGGGTGCGCGGGTTGCTGCGGGATGCGTGGCCGCCGAGCGCGGGCGCCGAGGACCGGCATCGGCTTTCCGTCCCGGCGGGAGAGCGTCGCAGGCTGACGACGGCGTTGCTGCCGACGCGGCGGGGCGACCGGCAGGCGTTCCGGGTGACCGTGCGGTCGTATGGCCCGTTGGGGCTCGCGGCGCGGCAGGGTTCGCACGCGGTGCCGTGGACGGTGCGGGTGCTGCCGCCGTTCGGCTCGCGCAAGCACTTGCCGTCGCGGCTGGCGCGGTTGCAGCAGCTGGACGGACGGAACGCGGTGCTGGTGCGCGGGCAGGGCACGGAGTTCGATTCGCTGCGGGAGTACGTGATCGGTGACGACGTCCGCTCGATCGACTGGCGGGCGACGGCGCGTGCGGCGGACGTCATGGTGCGGACGTGGCGTCCGGAGCGGGACCGGCACGTGGTGCTGGTGCTGGACACCGGGCGGGTGTCGGCGGGCCGGGTCGGGGACGCGCCGCGGCTGGACGCCGCGATGGACGCAGCCTTGCTGCTGGCGGCGCTCGCGTCGCGGGCGGGGGACCGGGTCGATCTGCTGGCCTACGACCGGCGGGTGCGTGCCGAGGTGCGGAGTTCGTCGTCGTTGCTGCCTTCGCTGGTGAACGCGATGGCGCCGCTGGAGCCGTCGCTGGTGGAGACGGACGCGCGGGGGATGCTGGCCGAGGTGCTGCTGCGGACGCGGCGGCGCGCGCTGGTGGTGTTGCTGACCGGGCTGGACGCGGCGCCGTTGGAGGAGGGCCTGTTCCCGGTGCTGAGTTCGCTGACTTCGCGGCATCAGCTGCTGATCGCGTCGGTCTCGGATCCGCGCGTGGCCGAGATGGCCCGAGGCCGCGGGGACGCCGAAGCGGTGTACGACGCTGCGGCGGCTTCGCGG
The DNA here is from genome assembly GCF_042739735.1 of Amycolatopsis sp. NPDC059027. Lineage (NCBI taxonomy): Bacteria > Bacillati > Actinomycetota > Actinomycetes > Pseudonocardiales > Pseudonocardiaceae > Amycolatopsis > Amycolatopsis sp. NPDC059027. The sequence goes on from NZ_JBHYIK010000157.1 coordinate 2,090, forward strand.
GTGCTGGCCGAACGTCAGCAGGTCACGGCGCGACTGGGGCGTCGCGGTGTCGACGTCGTGGACGCTGTCCCGGAGGAGTTGCCGCCCGCGCTGGCGGATCGGTATCTGGCGTTGAAGGCGGCCGGGCGGCTGTAGGCCCCCTCGATGGGGTGGATCCGCTGGTGCTGGGGTGCGTGGCGCTGTTATGCCTCGTAAGGAGGTGTTTCTGCGGAGGGAGTGCTGTGCGGCGGGTGCTGGCTCTGGTCGCTTTGTGGGTTTTCACGGTTCCGGCTGTTGCTTCGGCTGACGAGGGCGCGCCGGTGTACCTGGCCGATGGCGGCGGGACGTTGTCGCTGGCGGTCACGGACGGCAAGCCGCTGCTGGCCGACGCGAAGGCCGCGAACGCGAAATGGACCTATGACAAGGGAACGCAGCACTACAAGAGTGTCGCGAGTGGACAGTGCCTGGCGGCGCAGAGCCCGGTGGACGGGGTCGCGGTGAAGATCGCGGCGTGCGATGACAAGGATCGCCTGCAGCAGTGGCGCCGGATCGCGGGGACGCCGGGGCTGGTGGAGATCGCGAACGTGGCTTCCGGGCGGTGCCTGACCGCGGAGTCGGCGACGGCGGGGGCGCGGCTGTACCAGGAGGTCTGTTCGCTGACCGGGCTGGCGAACCACTGGGCGGCCGGTGGGCGGACGCTGGGGATCCTGTCGGGGAACGGGCAGCGGCTGACGTCGAAGACGCCGGGTGAACCGTTCGTGGTGCGGGTGATCGGGGAGAACGGCCAGCCCGCGGCCGGGGTGCCGGTGAACTTCTACGTGCGGGCAGCGCGGCCGAAAAACGTCCTCGTCTTCGAAGGCGGCGGGGAGACGGCCGCGGCCAAGACCGGTGCGGATGGCTCGGCGTCTTCCCCGAAAGTGCTCCTGACCGAGCCCGGCGAGTTCGAAATCCGCTTCACCGGCTCGGCGAGCCTGGAAGACGGCAACACCATCACCTTCGACGGCAGCTGCCTCTGCTGACACCTTTCCGCGGTAACGGGCTTGTCGGTGCCCTTATGTCACGATCGGATGCTCGTCGTGGCAGGGGAGCAGGATGGAGAACCCGAGGGAGCTGGCGGAAGCGGTTGATCGCATCCGCGCGAAGCTCACGGAAGGGATCACTCACCTCACTGGGGATTTTTCATCCTGGTTTGTGCTGGTGGGGTGGGGTTGACGGGGTGGGGTAATGGTCAGGTTGTGGTGTCGCGGACGTGCTGTTCGTGCTG
>NZ_JBHYIK010000158.1:0-1987 GCF_042739735.1 Amycolatopsis sp. NPDC059027
CATTACGCCCAGGGCTCCGTTATTTAATAGTATTGAATAGATTTGCTCCACAAGTCACACCCCCTACACCCTTGCCGAGAATAGGAATACGACAAGGAACACAATGCCGAACCCCAGCAAGATTTGTTTTGATGTAATAGGGTCTTGCTTTACGTCATGCTCTTTTGCTGTGTCCTCATCATCGACAAGAGACATTTGATCTTCAGCTTCGGGAACTGTAGACGTTCGGGTACTCATAAACCCCATGTTTGGATATAAGTCTGCGGCATGGTAGAACATTTCACCTAGACCCATTTGTGATGGTGCGTTCATATAAATCCTCCTTCGTAGTAGTCAAATAAGAAAAGGAGGGAAAAGCCCTCCCGCGTGTATTAATGCAAGCGTGAAAGCTTTTCAGCAACGATTTTCACGCGCCCGCCTTTTTGAGTATTGAAGCGAATCCAAAACTCTGTAAGACGTTCGGTGTCAATATAGTCACGAGAGCCGCCGAGGTTTGGCAAGCCTTGGTTAGAGAAGTCAAACACATAAACCCCATCCGGTAAGACATAACCCAAGTCCGAATGATTTCGGGCTGCAAGTGCTGACGGCTTAATGCTGTAAGGGATGTCGGCTTGGTTAAATACCAATTCCAAGTTGCCCGCAAAGTCGCTGTCCTTCAGCGGGTTGCCTGACTCATCCGTAAAGTAAAACATGAGTTTACGGTAGATCGTCCCTGTCTGAAGCTTCACGATATTTTGACCGTTCCCGGTGAACTGTTCGCCTTTTTCGTTTACAAGCTTCAGGACAGAAATATCCGGCATAGCTTGTGGTACAGAAGGGACGGAGAACGTTTCAATTGTCGGCGTGATTTTCAATTGCTTCAGTGTAACGGTGTCTCCAGTAGCCAACTGATACGCGTCTTGCGCGCGTGCTGTATCAATCTGAAGGGAAACGGTTGTCTCCTCGTTTTGTAGCAAGATAAGACCGACCGGGTCACGTTGGTTTAAAGTTAATGGCAGCGCGACTTGGAATTTAATACGCGCGTCTTTACCTGACGTGCTCGCGGCTGTTTCAATGTAAGATAACGCCCGCGGACTTGATGCAGGTAATAGAACGTCTGGATTCAATCGGTTTAAGCTGTATAGGTGAAGGGCTTCGCCTGACACAACAAAAGGACGGAATCCACTGTTTAATTCCAGTGCAATATTTCTGATAATCTGGTATGGTGAAAATGGTTTAGTTGGAATTGCCGCGTTCTGCGATTTGAGAGAGACAGTCGCGTCAAATTCAACTAAAATTTGTGATAGCAGGCGTACTTTCGGTAGGTTGAATGATACCGTTTGTGCGTCCTCTGTCACTGTCTGTGTACCCATCATCTGCCATGTTTGGCGGGTAGCCTGCGAGAATAGTTGAGCCTTTGCCTGTGCTGATAGTTGCTGTTGAGTTGCCATAAATTAAAATTCCTCCTTAGACTTCTGCCGCGATTGTAGATACAACCGGGATATGATATTTTGCTGAAGCTTTCTTAATAATCCACATGAAAACCATCGTGATAAATACAGTAATGAACGTATGAACTAACCATTTAACCTTCATGCTTTTTTCCTCCTTATACTGCGTTTACTAATTGCGTCACACCGTTAACCGGATGCTTCGTGACAATAACCTTTGTTACGACAATGACCATCATTGTGAATAGCGCAATGACAATCATGTTCTTCAGCCCGACACCTGCAAATTTTCGTGTCTCCAAGTCATCACCTCCTTTAAAGCTTCAATTTTGCTAGTACCGGGTTTTGCATACCCACTTTCCAATACCAAAAATTGTGCCCGCCGGGTTGCTCCATAAATTGCGGCATCCCTGTTGCTTTCACAATCTTTTTACGGTCATCCGGGTTTTGCATGGTGAAAATGAAATAGTGTGAACTGTTGGCCATAGCAATTAACGGAATTTCTGTTGGGCGCTGGGTACAATCCCAAACTAAAGATTATTTAGAACGCCCGCGCG
>NZ_JBHYIK010000158.1:1997-3306 GCF_042739735.1 Amycolatopsis sp. NPDC059027
TTATAAAAAAATTTTTTTTCTTATTTGTTTTTTTTGTTTTGTTAATTTTATTGTGTTTGTTGTGGTGCACTTAGAATGGCCTTTTGTTTTGGTGGGGGGCGTGAAACACCCCCACACGACTGCTTCTTTCGAACGCCCGCGCGTGTATAAGGCTTTCAATTCTTTCGGGTAGTTATGGGCGCTTGGCGCGACTTCCATTAATTCGTCTATCCATAGAATCGTATTTTCACGCTTGTACACCCAGCTCATGAGCGCGTTGTAATATTCCGGCTCTAATTCTTCAGCGACCGGGCAATAGATAATTTTCGGCGTCTCGACCTCGGACACGTCTTCCAATCGGTGAACCACAGTAAAGTCCTTACCTTCCTGCAAGCCATGCCACAATTCCTGCCGTTTCTTGCGGCGCTCGTGTACTTCGCCTTTCGTATCAAGCTTTACCACATGGTCTTTCCCAGCGAGATATACCTCAGCGACAACCGATTTACCTGTACCGGTTTGACCACAGATAAAAACGTGTTCGTCATCGCCAATTGTCATTCGCATGTTTTCCACTTCCTTTCGTGCTGTAAGCTTTCACAACACGCTTCACGCCTTTACCTCTTTTCATAGCAGCCATGATGGACGGTTTCGGGATTTTGTCGTAAGGGATTTTCTCCACAACTAAAAATTCCTCGCCCTGTTCGATAATGTCCAAGTGTTCAAACCAATAACGGCTGTATTCATGCATGGGGATGTTGTAATAGAAGTCACCTTGCTTCAGCGTCACCATACCGGACATAGTCGATCATCCCCTCTAAATGGTTGAGGAATTTTAAGACATCAATATCCTCCGAAAGGGATGAGTTGATGTAAGGAGCCGCCAAATTGCTTACTAGTGGGTTCCCCAGATCGTTCAGCAGGCTTTTGATTAGTTCTTTCAGGCGCGCTTTCATTTCCTCGTTGTTCTGTTGGTTGTTTTGGTAGTTCTCGTTTTGGCAAGACATTTTTCTGTACCTCTTTCTTTTTAGGTTGTTTGGATTTCCACATAATGAATTTAGGTATAAAGATCGTAAAGCACGCAATGAGTAACGCTATATGGTCTGCATACTCACTGGCGACACCCGCCACGCCTTCAGACTTCGCCATGATGTTTGCGAGTGGCGTACATATCTGTTCGGCTTCATCGGCGGTTAATGCAAAGTCTTCCATCCCAGGTCGTGCTGCCACGATCGCGCTTGTCGTCAGTAACAGCATTTTCAGCTGGGATGAATCAACATTGCCCGCCGTCTTTTTCTTGGCTGCGCTTTTCTTTTTCGTGCCAGTACCAGGA
>NZ_JBHYIK010000159.1:0-3019 GCF_042739735.1 Amycolatopsis sp. NPDC059027
TAACGGAGCCATGGGCGTAATGCTCGCGTGGTTCATGTTCAAACAATCAAAGGATAACGAACAGACACGGGAAATTCTAACCGATCTGAAAATGGTTATTTCAAAAATCGGGGGTGCGTCAAGCAATGACTAAAATTCTTGTTCTCACCGTTATTATCATCGTGTTTTGGTTCTTCTTTATCCGCCGCAAAAAGAAGGGATAACACATGGAAAAAGGTCTTTTGTTTTTCACGCTGGCGCTCACAGCCATATGGATTATTCTTGATGACTTTTATGGCGGCAAACACCTGTCAAAGATGGCACAGAAAATGACGCCTGACATTTCTACACCGATGGACGTTGTAAAAGATGGTTGGGAATCTACAAAAGAAACCGTCGACGAAGCCGGAAAGACAGCGAAAAAGGCAGTTGAAAAAGCGACAGGATACGACACGTATAAAAAGTATCAAAAGATGAAGCCGGAGCAGAAAAAGAAAGTCAAAAAAGCCGCTAAAGACAGTTTCATAGATGGGTTTTGGAACGGTCTTAAACGCGGTTTTGGCTTGAAGTAAAGGGGTGATTCTATGCAAGAGTTTACAAAGTCTATGCGGTTTATTATCACCTTTCTCTTTTTCGTTATCCTGCTGGGTATGTTCACAAATGAAAAAATAACGTACACGTTCTTGGTACTTGTTCTCGCAAGTATGGCAGTCCTGAACGTTGACAAGGTAAAACAAATCATGGGAGGTCTTGTGGATGGTTAACAAGTTTTTTGACGTGATTGCGGGTATCGGGATTCTCATTGGTATTTATCTGTTCCTGAAAAATGCCAAGTCTACGACTTCCATTATCAGCACAATCGCGAGCAATTCAATTTCAGGCATCAAAGTATTACAAGGGAGGTAAGGCGGCATGATGGAAGGCTATCACCTTCAAAACCGGGTTCATGCGCTTCAGGAGCTTTCACGTCCAGTGGAGCTACCTGACGCGCAGCTAGGTATTGGAGACGCTGAAGAATTACGCCCAACACATGCCAACTTCATTTACCCGATGGTTCCGAAAGAAGCATTGATCGACAAAGTAACAAACATGAGTATTGAGAAAGCGACAGTCGATCTAAACGGAAATCAGGTAGATGAAGAAAACTTCCCTAAGAATCATTATTTCGGTGATCCGATAGGAGGCTTATATTGGTATGGCGGAATTTGAACAAGTCGGTCATGAATCCGGGGGTCATTCCCCGGGTAAAAAGAAATTCCAATTAAACAAAAAGAATATTGTCATTATCGGGTCGGTTGCAATTGGGGTCTTTCTATTAGTCTCCCTTGTGACGCGTGGGCGTCCTGCTGAGGAAGAACAGTACGTGACTTCTGAAGCATTAGAGGGTGATTACTTGGATGGCAATCCTATGAATTCAAGCTTGGTTCAGGCACAGCTACAAAACAATCAATCTCTCATTGAAGGTAGCGTTGATACAGCCTTAAACAACTTTGCAAATGAATTGGGGCAGAACCAAGAATCATTTAAGTCAGATGTAATCGACACCATTACCGATATTGGCAAGGAAAACAAAACGTATGTTGACCAAGTAAAGGACAGCATTTCAAAACAGCTTGCCGATCAAGCGAAGAAATACAGCAACTTGGAAACAGAAAATGACCAGCTTCATAAAGAACTGGAAAAGCTGAAGAACGCGAAACCGTCAACACCTGCCAAAACGACAACACCTGCTAAAAAACCGTCAACCCCGGCTAAAAAGCCATCGCCAGCGAAAAAACCGTCTACACCAAAATACAAAACGGTGACGGTGAAAAAAGGTGACACGTTGTCAGAATTGACGCAGAAATATGGTAAGGGTGGTACAAAAGCCGCGTATATGGAAACAGCCAAGTTTAACAAACTCAAAGACCCGAACAAAATTAAACCGGGTCAGAAAATCAAAATCCTGACAAAGTAGGTGGAAGTATGGGCGTAAATATAAAGCCGTTTATCAAAGACGCGCAAGCCATACAGAAAGAAACTGGCATCCCTGCATCCATCATACTGGGTCAAATCATGTTAGAATCAGGCGGTTCAAACCCGGGCGGATTGTCCGGGCTTGCCTACTACTCTAAGAACCTATTTGGAATAAAGGGAAGAGGTACAGCAGGAAGTGCCACGATGGGTACGACCGAAGTATATAACGGTAAGACCTATCACGTGAAGGATGGCTTTGCAAAGTACAACAGCTATCAAGATTCCATACGCGCCCACGCGGAACTATTATCCAATCCGCGTTATGCGTCAAAGCTGAAGAACGCAAAAAGCGTTGAGGACTATGCGAAGGGAATCAAAGCTGGAGGGTATGCAACAGACCCTAACTATGTAAATAAGCTTCTCGGCATTATCAGCAGTAACAACCTTCACCAGTACGATGATAAGGACATTACATTCAAAGGAACGTCAGGAGCCGGGGCGACAGGTGGGGATTCTTCATCTTCAGGCACTGACGACAAATCATATTTATCAAATATCATGTTCGGCGTGTTCAGATGGTCTCTTATTCTCGGGCTTGCTATCATTGCAATCGTGTTCTTTATGAAAGCCTTCCCAGCAGTCGGAGACGTTGCGAAAGGTACAGCATCCACCGCAATGGATTTTGTTCCGGGTGGTCGTGCTGTCAAATCTGTTTCTAAGGGAGCCAAAGCCATTAAGAAAGGACGCAGCGCGTCAAACCACATCAAGAAAGCCGCTACAATAGCAAAAGGAGTGAACAAGAATGCCGGAACTAGTCAAACAGCCGGGGGATGACCATAAAAAGAGTACATGGCGTGAACAGACCGTCACCATGCTACCGGGCGACATTACAACGGTTTATTTTGACGACACAAAGCCGAACCATTCAGCCATAACAAATAACACAAGTCAGATCGTGTACGTACACGAGCGCCCGAGCGTGTCGCCTAACAATAATATTTTATCCGTAGCGCCGGGGACAAAAAATCTATTTGCTCTACCGCTCGCCTATAACAAAAAATACAATGACTCCGCGATAGTGCAG
>NZ_JBHYIK010000160.1:0-2220 GCF_042739735.1 Amycolatopsis sp. NPDC059027
GGATAGAGTGGAGAATATGTATTGTTTCGCTCAAAAGCTTGATGACGATACACAACAGATTATTAGTTTCACTCGTTCAGAAATGCTTGCAATAGTCTCCTATTTTCATGCTGAAGCACAAGACGAACTGTCACGCGGTTCTGTTCGCTATATTCCGACACAAAAAGCAGAAGCCATTTAAATATTAAATTGACAGGGAAATTCGTTTCCCTGTGACTTTTGTGTTTAAAGGGGGTGTCACTGATTGGGAAGAAAAAGCGGCTGAAGAAGAAACAGCAGAAAAAACAAAATATAGCTGCCTTGAAAAAAGTCGGAATTACTGACAAAAAGGTTATAAAGGAATTAAAAAATAAACCTGCCACAGTAAATAAAATTGTTAAGAAAAAGAGTCGTAGTTTAATTGCAAATGAACGATCTGAATTAATTAAACGGTTAGGATTTAAAGTCTCCGAACATTCCGCAAAAAGGTATTGGAGCGAATCACGATTTAATGAATGGTATAACAAAGAATTAAATAAGCGGGCGAAGGCTGAAGAAAGAAAAAGAAAAGCGGCTGAAAGAAAAGCCCGACAAGCTACTGAACCCTATTTAATGATTTACTGGAAAGAAAAAACCGACACAATGATGGATGCAAATGTGATAGAGGACTTAAAACGGTCTTACAGACATGTGAGCGTTGATTATCTTATCGAATCTATAAGAGGTTTTTTAGGTGCTAAACTTCCCGCTGAAATAGGAACAATAAGTATGCATGTTGTCCCCAATAATAAAAGGAAACAGCATAAAGCATTTATGAGAAATTTTGATTCTCTTAGACTGGCTGATATGAATTCATGGATTTTGCTATATGAAGGAAAAGCCGATTTAAGGAGATATAAAGATTTATTAATTGCAATAAATGCAGGCATGAGGGTTTTATATGACAATGAAGAAAAGGCTCAATTTATTGGGGATTTAATTCAGAAATATCTCCCGCAAGTAAATATCAAAACGGCGAAACGTTTAGCGAAGGATTTACGATGGAGAGGTGGATTTTAAATGAGTAAGGAAAAAGAGAATAAAGAAAAAAGCGCAAGTAAACCCGTTAAGATACTTACGCTTGATACTGAGACGCGAGGACTTTTTGGGGAAGTCTTCCGCGTCGGATTATATGACGGTAGTAGATACCGTGCGACAAACACTTTTAAAAACCTGAAAACGGTTCTCTCACAGTATACCACAAAATACGATTGTCATGTATTTATTCATAATCTAGATTTCGACATTTCAAAAATCGCAAAGGACATTTTACCTGAAGCGGATTTAAAAAATTCGATTTTTATTAATAATGTCGTTACGGTATTTAAAACAGGTCTTAATGAATCCCAAATAACTGAAGAAAATGAAATTATTTCGCAACCTATTACATTTCATGATTCCAGCAAGCTTGTAATGGGTTCATTAAAAAAGATATGTGAGGATTTTAATATTTCGCAAGAAAAAGCAAAAATAGATTTAAAAGACCATATTTTGAAATTGGGATGGGCGCTTGACGCTGACGGAAACCCCACAAATGACCCGGGTAAATATGATGACCGGGAATCCCAAGGGAATTATTTTATGAAGGTCGATCCGTATGAACCTGAATTAAATGAATATTTACGGTTGGACTGTGTGGCATTATATGAAATTGTTACAATGCTTATTGAAATATCCGGCTTGCCGATTCATGAATTTTTAAAATGTCCTACTACCGCAAGTCTTGCAATGAAAGTATATCAAATGAATTATCCTGAAGATTATGAAAAGGCTATTTCCACGAATTACGGTTATAGCAAATGGGGCGAGTTTACAGAGGATTTTATACGCAAGGCATATTATGGTGGACGTACAGAAGTATTTCAAAGTGAATTAAATGGCGGCTTTCATTATGATGTAAATTCATTATATCCGTACGTTATGAAAGTGAACCCAATACCTATAGGGAAACCGCGTCACCATAAAGGAGACAAAGCCCGAAACGTATTTAAATATTGGTACAGCTATAGACAGGGCGGCGGTTTTTTAGAATGTGATATTCACATACCGACTACTTTACATATACCGCCTCTACCTCACAGAATGTACAAAAAATTATGTTTCCCGGTCGGTAACCTTTCAGGGATATGGACGTTTTAAGAAATTGATTTTGGGGTTTAAATTGGTGTGAAAATAAAAATAATTGATTAATGTTTTTTTTTT
>NZ_JBHYIK010000160.1:2230-2962 GCF_042739735.1 Amycolatopsis sp. NPDC059027
AAAAGACCGATTATATATTTAAAGATTTTGTCTCCTATTTTGAAGAGATTAAAAATACAAGTGATGGAGCAAAAAAGACGTTTGCAAAATTAATGCAAAATGCACTGTACGGAAAATTCGGTATGCAAAGGGTTCGGCAAACGATTTTACCTGTCACAGAAATTGAGACATGCGAAGAAAAAGGCTATCCTTATGTTGAATTATTTAACCCTGTATATGGACAAGAATTTATTGAAGCAGCCGTCCCCAGCAAAGCGCCGTATATTCAGCCGCATATAGCCGCCTACGTTACGTCATACGCGCGTATTTTATTATATAGAGGTTTAATTAAACAATTAGAAAAAGGCGATGTGGCATATTGTGATACCGATTCAATAGCATGTGAAGCTATTTTTGATGATGACATGGTTGACGATAGAGAGTACGGTAAATGGAAACTTGAAGGTATTCTTGAATAAGGTTTATTCATTCAACCAAAAACGTATTATGAAAAATATGCTGATGAAATAAAACCAGAAGAAATAGAAAAAGAAATATCCTCTTTTTCTCGGAATGTATTTAATTATCCCGAAAAAAGCAAAGTAAAACAATATCGTTTGGTCAAAGGTTCGGAGACAATGAAATTTAAAGGCATTCCCGGCGCGTATATCAAGAAATTAAATAGAGGGGTATATTATGATATCCTAGAGAAATTAAAAAGCTTACAGGCGCGTCAGGAGCGCGGAGAAATGA
>NZ_JBHYIK010000161.1:0-2883 GCF_042739735.1 Amycolatopsis sp. NPDC059027
CGGGGGCCGCGGGCCGGGCGGCACGGCGGGCGACCCGCGGGCCACCGGGGCGGGCCGGGCCGTGGGCGTGGCCGGCCGCGACCGGACAGTCCGGTCCGGCCGGTGCCACCGGACAGTCCGGGCGCACCGGGCCTTCGGGTGTTCCGGGTGCGACCGGGCCGTCGGCACCTCCCGGCGCGACCGGCGCCACGGGCCCGGCCGGACCCCCGGGCCCCGCTGGGCCACCGGGGCCCGCTGGGCCACCGGGGCCCGCGGGACCGCGCGGCCCGGCCGGACCTTCCGGTCCTCCTGGTCCTCCGGGGGGATCCGGCGGTGGCGGGTAGCCCGGATGGCCGCGCGTCTGTCGCTCACGATGATCGTGCGGGACGAGGAGCCCCTGCTCGGGCGTGTCCTGCGCGATGCGGCCGGGTTCTGCGACGAACTGGTCGTCGTGGACACCGGCTCGCGGGATCGGACCCGCCGGGTCGCGCGGGAAGCGGGCGCCCGGGTCCTCGACGTCGGCTGGGAGGACGACTTCGCGGCCGCCCGGAACTTTTCCCTCGATGCCTGCACCGGCGATTGGGTGCTGTGGCTCGACGCCGACGACGTCGTATCGCCCGATGTGCAAGCGGCGCTGCGTACCGCGAAACGGGAAATCCTGACCGAGGAACTGGACGCCGTCACCACGCCGTACCACTACGCTTTCGACGCGGACACCGGTGCTTGTCTCCACACTTTCCCTCGTGAGCGGCTCGCCCGCAGAGTGGCGGGTCTGCAGTGGACGGGCGCGGTGCACGAATTCCTCGACATACCGGGGAATCGCGTGCTGCACCGAGCGGATCTCGCCGTCGAACACCGCCCGGACCCGGCGAAGCGCGCCGCGAAGAGCGGCCGGAATCTCCGCATCATCGAGCGAATGGTGCGCGAGGGCGACCACTCGTCACGTACGCGGTATTACCACGCCTGCGAACTTCGCGATGCCGGACGCTACGCCGACGCTCTCGACGCGTACGCGGCATACCTCCGAAACCCCGGCAAGGAGTGGGAGGAGTACACGGCCCTGCTCAGCGCCGCCGAATGCGCCGAAAAGCTTGGGCGCACCGGCGACGCTGCCGAGCATCTGCACGCGGCGTTGCGGTTGGATCCCTCACGGGCGGAGGTATTCCTCCGGCTCGGGCTGCCGCACTTCGAACGTGGGGAATGGGCGAAAGCGCTGCCCTTCTACGCTGCCGCGTCAACCGCGGAAACGCCTGTCGCGGGTTTTGTCTCCCCGCCCGATTACGGGTGGCGGCCGTGGGACTACCTGAGCGTCTGTCTCGCCCGGCTCGGCAGGCACGAGCAGAGCATCGCGGCTGCGGTCACCTCGCTCGAGGCCGGTAATCCCGAGCGGGAAAGGGTTCTCGCGAACATCCGATGGTCGGCGGACCGGCTCCCGCGCCGACAAGAGTAGCCCGGCGTCAGAAGTGGAAGATTCCCGTGAACAGCGCGGGGGAGGCGGCCAGCAGGCTGAACCGGATCCAGCGACCGGCGATCCCGGCGGTGAGGAACGTCGCCAGCCGCATCCGGACCAGCCCGGCCAGCACGCTCGTCGCCATGAACGGCGGCAGCCCGACGATCGAACTCACCCCGTAGGTCCCGGCCATCCAGTGCGGATGCCGGTGACAGCGTTCGCGCAGCGCGTCGAGCCAGCCGCGGATCCGCTTCGTGCGCATCCGCCAGCGGTCGCGCCGCGGTGAGGGCGGGCGTTCGCGGTGCAGCCGGTCGTGCAGGAACCGGGGCAATTTGATCGAACCGCGCGCGGCGAGGAAGTACAGCAGCTTCCCGGCGATCTGGCCGACCGCGACGACCGCGCCCAGCGCCAGCCAGTGCAGGTCCGGATGGCTCGCGACCAGGCCGAGCAGGAACACCTCGACGTTGATCAGCGGGACGATCGCCGAGCCGAACGCGACGCCGAGCGTCACGAGCAGCCAGCCGATCATCATGCCTCCGGGGATGGGACGTCAGTCCAAGTTAGCAGCAGAATTCGCGCGCACACTGGGGTTAACCCCCGGGTTCCCGCGGTGGACCGCACCAGAAGATCACCTCCTGGTCGGCTCCCGGACACCTGACGCTGGGAGGCTGACCGGGTGGCCGATGACCACTCCGACCGTTTCGCCGCCTTCTGCGCGGCCGTCGTGCGCCGTCTGCCGTTTGGGCTTTCCCGGGTGGTTGCGCCGAGTTTCCTGGGGTTCGCGCTGATCAACGGGTTCACCTTCGGGGTGGACCTGCTGCTGCTCACGACGTTCCACGGCTGGCTGGGCTGGCCGCTGTGGCTGTCGATCTCGCTGGGCTACCTCGGCGCGTTCGGGCTCAGCTTCGTGCTCAACCGGGCCTTCAACTTCCGCTCGCACGCGCCGGTCGGCCGTCAGGTGGTGCTCTACGTGATCGCCATCGGGGTCAACTACGCCGCGTTCCTGCTCGGCGTCGGTGCCGGACTGGCGGCGCTTGGCGTGCAGTACCACCTTTCGCGGATCATCGCGGGCGCGTGCGAAGGCGCCTTCATGTACTCGGTGATGCGCTGGGTCGTGTTCGCGAACCGCGCCGAGCCGGTACCGGCCCGCGCCCCGTCACCCGCCTCCGCCGCGGACACCCGCCCCTGACCCTCGTGGCCGGAAGCTGGTCGGGACGCCGGGGGACATACGCCCGAATGTGGCGTTCGCTGCGTTCAATGCACCCAATGTGGCGTTCGGTGCTCCGCCCTTGCCCCCGCCGCCGCCCTCAACGGAGACGCTGCGCGTCCAGCCTTGATTCCACCCACCCAATGCCACATTGGGGTTTTTTCATCCTGTTGGTGCTGGTCTGGGTGCTTGACGGGGTGGGTTGTGGTTGTGCCGTAGGGGTTTGCTGGGTTGCGTACCGGCGGTA
>NZ_JBHYIK010000162.1:0-2756 GCF_042739735.1 Amycolatopsis sp. NPDC059027
CAATTATCTTTTAGCCGTAGCGCCGGGGTCAACAAAGCTTTTGGCGCGACCGCTCGGCTATCACACAATCTACCTTGACGCCGCGATCGTGCAGCCCGAAAAAGTCCGGGTCGAATCTTGGATTGAGAAATTTACAGCGTCATCTATACCACAGTCCATTGACACCGTTCAGCTTGGGCAGATGACAGGAACCGTAGATATATCAGCGTTACCGCCGCTTGCGGCAGGCGACAAGCATATTGGGAGTGTTGAGATAGATAAGCCTGTCACACTCGGCGGGTCTTCTATCCCGGCGACACAACCTGTACCAACTCGGGAAGCCGGAATGAATGACTTTAGGGTTGGTGGGGTGAGTGTAGGCGTCACGCCTGTAATGGCAAAGTCAGGTTCTAGCAAACTGACAAACCGCCGAGAGTTGACGATCTACCCGCCTAACTCGGGTGTCATTTATTGGGGTAAGCAGGGTGTCGAGACGACTACAGGTGCGCCGCTCACGTCTAACGACAGCCCGCTAACATTTAAGGTTCATAGCCAAAGCCCTGACGTGTACCTAGTCGCTGATACTGAGACAGTCGTCACAATCGTGGAGGTTTCCTAATTGATTGAACTCGGGTCAAGGCGGACGCCGCCCTATGATGATACAGGCGTCAAAACAAGTATTTCAGATTTAAAAGACAAGATGGCAAAGCTTCAGGACACCGTTGACCATATGGACGTGTCAGATGAGATAAAGAACGATATTCTGACGCTTCAGCAAAAAGTCCAAGCGTTAGAGGATACCGCGGACGGTGGGTCAACTGGTGCAACTGACCAACAAATTCAAAGTATGAAGGCTGACGTTGATTCATTCGGCCGAGTCTTGGACGCTCATGTAAAGGACACGACCAAACACGTATCGTCTGAAGACCGTACCAAGTGGGACGGTATGAGTGACAGGGTGACGACATCAGAAACAAACCTGAAGAACCATATCGCAAATGCTAAACCTCACGTCTCGGATTCTGAACGTTTGAAATGGAATCAAGCTGCTACGGATGCGACACAGCTGCAAAAGGATTTACAGACAACGAATCTATCGCTTCAGGATGTTATCGGGGTTCAAAACTTCTCACAGAAATATGCATTAACGGATGCTGAAGGAATGCGGAAACGGTTGGCTTCAGCTGACAGCATATTCACCGCACCACCCGGTTTTTATTATGGGACAGGATGGAATCAACTACCGTTACCGGGTGACGCTTCTTGGTACTATCTCGACATTCTACCAGCGCCAAACGGTCTGCGGAAATTGGTTCTGACACGTTCCTATGATAATACGTCATGGATTGGTGTTATACACACTGACAATGTATTCAGGGGTTGGCGACAGCTGTTTACACAAAATGATTTTATGGCGCTCACATGGTATAACCTTCCGTTATTGAATGGAGCAAAGGCGTCAGGAAGAACACCGCAGTATACCCGCTGGGGAAACATCCTCATGCTAAAAGGTGACGTGGCGTGTGACCTCGGCGTTGACTTTGCACAATTGCCCGCGTCATATTCACCGTCAGACAAAAAGGCGGTCATGGCAACAGCATACGGAACGACAGGCTTCACAAAATTTTATATCAACACTGACGGTAAACTGGCGTTTGTCGGCTTTTCAGGAAACAATCAGTCCGCCGTGTCCAGTTGGTCATTAGACGCGGCAGTGCCTTACTAGGAGGGTTGGAGCAATGGAAATGATACAAGTATTCGTATATGATTCGGATTTCATCTTCGACTATCCTGAAATTGTTCCGGCTGATTCCGTACCGGATAATGCGACAACCGTACAGCCGCCGGGATATTGGCGGGCGCAATTTCAGAAGGATAGAAAACTATGGATTGAATCCGCTTCAGACGAACAAATAAATGAAATGAGACAACAAATGAGGGAGAGTGTAAAAGAATGAGTTTCATGGAGAATGTTGCAAGTGAAGCACAAAAATTATACGGTGTAAGTCGAGTTTTACCTTCAGTTATCACAGCACAAGCCATACATGAGTCAAATTGGGGCAAATCCGGGCTTGCTACGCGTGCAAATAACCTGTTTGGTATAAAAGGTATCGGGAACGCTGGAACCGTTCATATGGGCACGTGGGAGGTTTTAAACGGGGTCGATAAAACAATCAAAGCAGGGTTCCGGGCGTATAAGTCTGTTCGCGATTCTATCATAGACCTTGTGAACCTCTATAACCGTCTTGACCGTTATAAGGCTGTTGTCGGGGAAACGAACTATGTACAAGCTTGTGCCGCCATCCAAAAGGGTGGATATGCGACAGACCCGAACTATGCGAAGAAGCTTATCGCCACAATCGAAGCCCACGGGCTGACGAAATACGATAAGGTCGGGAACAAAGCCGCAGTGAAGGCGAAACCTGCCAAGTCGTCCGGCTCGACATATACCGTTAAGGCGGGTGACACATTGACAGCAATTGCAAAGAAATATAATACGTCAGTGAAGGAGTTGGCGAAAGTGAACGGTATTAAAGATGTTAATATGATTCGTGTTGGTCAAGTCCTGAAGGTATCAGGAGCCGCACCATCCGGCGGTACATTCTACACCGTAAAGGCGGGCGACAACCTGACGAAAATTGGTAAGAAATTCGGTGTGTCCGTTAAGACATTGACCACAGTTAATCGTATCCCGGATGCGAATAAGATTTATGTCGGTCAACGGTTAAGGGTGAAATAATTTACAATATATACTAACATTTGTTAAAATTAAGTAG
>NZ_JBHYIK010000163.1:0-2589 GCF_042739735.1 Amycolatopsis sp. NPDC059027
CTGGAGTACGAGCAGACCCACCGGTCACCACCGCCCGTAGCGGCGTGACCGGGTTTCATGAAGGCAACAGCCTCCATGAAACCCGGGGCGGTCCAGAGCGTTCGCGACGTTGGGCGGTGTGGTCGGGTTGGGCGGGGGAGGTCCGAGGGACGCCCTGGGTGCATCCACTGCACCCAGGGGCACCCTTGTCGTACCCAACGCACCCAAGGACGCCCTTGTCGTACTCCAGGCCTGGTGGGCCGCAGGCAACCTCAAGCACATCCACGGCCCCAGAAGTCTTGGCGAGAAAACCGTGACCTCGGGCATTCACGGACTACTATGCCGGGTCAGTCCAGCGCGGGTTCCGACGCTCGGAGTGTCGACGGGATCGGCTTGCCCCGCGGCGGAATCGCGTCCGCCTGAGCCGGATCGATGTGTCGCAACGAACCGTCCGCGGCCGTACCCGCGATCGCGAGCATCGAGGCCAGTGCCGACCGGATCTGCTTCTGCTCGTACGCCGCGCCCTGGTCGCTCAGCTCGATCAGCACGCTCCCGCTGCCGCGCAGCCCGTAGGCGTTCCTGGCGATTCCCTCGTAGTCGCCGCCGGGATACTGCGACACGTTGCCGCCCACCGCTTCGATGGAACGCTTGGCCACCACGGTGATCTGCTTCGCGAAGTCCACTTCGGACGGCCGGGTGGCCGGGTGGGTCGGCCACATCGCGGACGCGGTGATCGCGCGCCCCTTGTCGTCCTGGTAGCGCCCCTGCATGTGGTAGTCCACCACGATATCGGGGTCGAAGGCGGTGTACCGGCGCTGGATCAGCCCGGCCTCCGTGGCCGGATTCCGCGCCGGGTCCAGCGAGGGATTGTGGTAGCGGTTGATGTCGTAACCCTTGCCGCGCTCCCCGAACTCCGGTGTCGCGGCCGGGTCGTAGTTGTACCGCCAGTCGTGCTCGTGCCCGTCCGGGTTCGCGCGCACCACGATGTCCACGGTCACGCGCGAAAGCAGCCACCGCTGCCACGCGCTGTGCCCCACACCGGCGTGGCGCAGGAACTCGAGCGCGGCCGGAGTGCCCAGCGGTTCGTCGCCGTGCTGCTGGGTGACGTACTGGACGCGCACCGCCCCGTGGCCCACCCGCGCCGCCCACACCGGACGGTGTTCGTTCGTCCGGCCGATCTCGGCGAGCCGGATCTCGCCGTGGCTTCGTCGCGTCAGTTCGCGCAGTTCGGCGGCCAGCCGCGCGGTGTCCGGACGGGGATCGACGGCGGTGACGGCCGCGACGGCGTCCGCTGGAGTGTCCACAGTGGCCAGTGCGGTGGCCGGTGCGACGAGCAGGGCGGCCCCGGTGAGCGCGGCCAGCAGGGCGATTCGCGGCTTGTGGGTCATGGTGTCCGAGTATGGGCGGGCCGGGCGAAGGTCAACAAGGTCCGTTCGGCGGCACCTGCCCCCGGCGGTAAAGCGGTCGTGTTTTGTCGGTGGTGGGATCTATCGTGCGAGGGGTGGGAGAGTCAGCGGAAGATCCGGCACTGGTCCAGGCGAAGGCCCTGGTCAAGCGGTTCGGCGCGTTCGAGGCCGTGCGGGGCATCGATGTCGAGGTGCGCCGGGGCGAGGCCTTCGGGTTCCTCGGCCCGAACGGCGCGGGCAAGTCCTCCACCATGCGCATGATCGCGTGCGTGTCCCCGCGCACCGACGGTGAGCTGCGGGTACTCGGGCTGGATCCGGACGTCGCGGGCCCACGCGTCCGCGCGCGGCTGGGCGTGGTGCCGCAGCAGGACAACCTCGACGTCGAGCTGACGGTGCGGCAGAACCTGCACGTCTACGGCCGCTACTTCGGCCTGTCGCGGGCGGCGGTCCGGCGCAAGGCCGAGGAGCTGATGGAGTTCGCGCAGCTGTCCGATCGCGCCGACGATCAGGTGGAACCCCTCTCGGGCGGCATGAAGCGGCGCCTGACGATCGCGCGTTCGCTGGTCAACGACCCGGAGCTCCTCCTGCTCGACGAGCCGACGACCGGCCTCGACCCGCAGGCCCGCCACCTGCTGTGGGACCGGCTCTTCCGGCTCAAGGCCCAGGGCACCACGCTCATCGTCACGACCCATTACATGGACGAGGCCGAGCAGCTGTGCGACAGGCTGGTCGTCATGGACGGCGGCCGGATCGTCGCCGAGGGTTCGCCGTCGGAGCTGATCACGCGCTACTCCACCCGGGAGGTCGTCGAACTGCGCTTTCCCGCGGGGGAACAGGAAACCGCCGCCCGCCGGGTCGAGGACCTCGCCGAGCGCGTCGAGGTACTTCCCGATCGCGTCCTGCTCTACAGCATGGCGGGGGAGGCGACGCTCGAACAGGTCCACGCGCGCGGGCTGCGACCGCTGTCCAGTCTCGTCCGGCGCAGCTCGCTGGAGGACGTCTTCCTCCGGCTCACCGGCCGGACACTGGTCGATTGACGATGGGGGGAGGGGGTGGTGTGCTCGCGGAACGCGCTCGCCGGTGCCCATCGTCAGGTGTCTTGTGGGGGTGCAACCCCCACACCCCCGCGGGGGGGGGGGGGGGGGCCCGGGCGCGCCCGGGGGGCGCCCGGGCGGGCGGGGGGGGCGGGGGCGAGCGCGCGGGC
>NZ_JBHYIK010000164.1:0-2448 GCF_042739735.1 Amycolatopsis sp. NPDC059027
GGATGTGCATAGGGGTGTGGTTCCGGAGATCGGGCCGCACAATGTGCATGGCTACATTCCGCTGGCGGATTTGGGTTCGACGCCGATGGACGGCGAGCCGCTGAACCCGGACCTCGAGGTCGGGGCACCCGGTCGCGGCTTGGTCAATCGAATGCTGGGGCGCCACCGGAATTCCGCCGAAACTTCTGCACCGGGGTCTCGGGCCGGGGCTTCCCGTGAGCAGGCACAGCCTCAGGTCGAGGCGGCTATTAAGCAGTTAGTAGCCGCTCTCATTCCTATTGTCCGTCGCGCTGCGGAGAACGACGCACCCCTCCCCCTCAACTTGCTTGCCGACGAGGGGCTGGATGGCGTGCCAGCGAATCTCAGGCGGGAGACAGCCCGGAAAGCGATCAGCGCTGCGATTGTCGCCACGGTGCGGGAGCGCGCAAGCGTCTACCCGGACCAGCCTCCCTTCACCGCGGCCGAACTCGCCCGGGATTTCGCAGTCATGGAGGTGGTGGCCGAGTACGAGATCAAGGCCGCTGCGATGGCCGAGATCAGTACGACGGACGGTCCCCACAGCCCCGAGAACCTGGGCAGGCGATACGGCAAAAGCCGGAGGTGGGCATCCGATCTGATCGGTGAGCAGGTGCGCGCGGACGCGGAGAGCGGCCGGTTCACCACTGCCCAGATGGCCGAGCGGCACGGCATCAGCGCCAAGACGGTCGAGTTCCATCTCCGTCCCGAAAATGCTCCGGATCACCTCGCGGCTGTACGAGCCGTGCGCAACCGGATTCTCACGCTAGGCGTTGGCAGGACCGGGGACCTGTCTTTAGGCCAAGATCCGCACCTTCGCGAGTCTTTAGGCCAAGATTCGCACCTTCGCGAGGTGATGGCACGAACTGGTCTTTCGCGCGAGCGGGCACTTTTCGATGTGGGGGCGGTCCTGGTCGACGCTCTGGTGAGTGGGCGGGTCCCGAGTGAGGTCTCGGTCGACGCAATCGTCAAAGACGTGGGGATCGACGCCGGGGAAGTCGGCGTCCTGATCGACACCGCTGCGGAGCTGACGGCCATGGACTGGCCGAAGCACGTCGATCCGATCACACCGGACGTTCTCGGCAAGATGTACGGAAAGGATTCGGATTGGGGGATCAAGCGGATCGAGACCGCGATCGTCGGTTTTATGCTTCGCGAGGGTGCCGCCGGGCGGAGGCACTTGGGGGTGCACCTCCACTCGGGGCTGGGAGGACAGTTTGGTGCGGTGCCTCCCGAGCGGGTGTCGGAGTTGGTGGCGGAGGCCGTGCGGGCTGATGTGCTGGCCGGGGTTGGTCGTGGGGAGCCGTTTACGGTTGCGGAGCTTGCGGCGAAGTATGGGATGACTGAGGCGTGGTGTGCTGATCAGCTTTCGGTGGTGATGCAGGATCTGGTGCGTGGTGGGTCGCCGCGTGGTGTTGAGGGGCTTGCGGTGGAGTTCGGTGTTGATGTTGCTGTGGCTGAGGAGGCTGTGGTGGCTGTGGTGTTGGGGGAGGTGTGGGCGGCGCGTGGTCGTGGGGAGTTGGTTGATGTGGCGTCGGTGGCCCGGCGGTATGGGGTCGGTCTTGAGGTGGTGGATCGACGTATTGATGCCGTTATGCGGGCGGACGTGCGGGACGCGGCGATCCGGCGCGACCCTTACACGGTCGCCCGATTGGCCGCGAAGTATGGAGTGGACGAGTCCCGGGCTCTCGCACAGATCGAGCTGGTCGCAATCGGGTACCTGCAGGATTCCGCCAAAGACCTTTGGATGGAATACCGGATCAAAAATTGGCTGAGCAGGTCCGCTCTGGCTGACGACGAGGTGGTCGAACGATTCGGGCAGACCCTTGGCTGGGCCCGCCGTATGAAGCACAAAGCGGCCATTCTCGGAACTAGCCGGATGTACCCCGCTAAATCAATGAGCCTCTATTTCGGAATTGACACGCGCATAGCTGAGCTGTTGGAAGGTGCGCCTAGAAATCGCCTCACTACAGCACGAGTGGAGGCTTGGGATGCGCTGGGGCAGGGTGAGTGGACTTCGCCGGAAAAGCTGGCTGAGCGGTACGGCATCGACCTGGAGGATGCCAGGGATCAGGTGGCTCGGGTTGCCCGGGAGTATTTGCGTGAGATGCGGGATAGTGTGGAGCTTCCGTTTGAGCCTGGGCCCCACAATCCCGAGGTTCCGGCGACTGGATCCTTCCAGCTGGGGCGGGTTGTGCTTGATTCGGATACTGCGGAGGATTTGGTTGCGCGGCTTGGTATCGGTGACGGGGATGCTGAGGCGTTGGACACTGATACGGAATCTGTTCTGGACGACGAGGACTTTGCTAAGAAGTTGGTCCGTGATGTGCGGAATGAACCGCTGGACGCTGATACGGAATTTGTTCTGGATGGGCAGGACTATATTGCGAACCTTGAGGAGGGCCGCGTAGGTTTGGCGGCGCGGTTGGCTGG
>NZ_JBHYIK010000165.1:0-2383 GCF_042739735.1 Amycolatopsis sp. NPDC059027
CACCTTACGGGCGCCGGACGCCCGTAAGGTGGCCTTAACGGCACTTCGGGCGAGTCAGTTCTGGAGGGCGAAGGTGACGCCGGGAGCGCTCGGGGCCTCGGGGCGGGGCAGGGCGCGGTCGGTGACCGGGAGGTCGCCTTCGAGCGCGGCGAGGACCGCGTCACGGGTCATCGGGAGGATTTCGGCGACCGTGACGTCCCGGCCGAGTTCGGCCGACAGCGACGTCACCCCGGCGTCGCGGATCCCGCACGGGACGATGGTGTCGAACGCGCCCAGGTCGGCGTTGCAGTTCAGCTCGAATCCGTGCATCGTCACCCCGCGCTGCACGCGGATGCCGATCGCCGCGATCTTGCGCTCGATGCCCTTGTCGTCGGCAGGAATCCAGACTCCGCTGCGGCCCTCGACGCGGCCGCTGCGCACACCGAGCCGATCGCACACCGAAATGAGCGCTTCCTCCAGCCGCCGCACGTAGTGGACCACGTCGATCGGGTCGGCGAGCTTCACGATCGGGTAACCCACCAGCTGGCCCGGTCCGTGCCAGGTGATCTTGCCGCCGCGGTCGACGTCGATCACCGGGGTGCCGTCCCGCGGCCGGTCATCGGGCTCCGTGCGCTTGCCCGCGGTGTACACCGAGGGGTGTTCGAGCAGCAGCATCGTGTCCGGGCCGGTGCCGTCGGCGCGGGCGGTGAGGTACCGGCGCTGCAACTCCCACGCCTCGGTGTAGTCGATCGTGCCGAGCTCGCGGACGTCCACGGGTTCGGTGCTGGCGCGGCAGGAATCGCTCGAAGAACTCACCCAGCGAGATTACGCCCGCCCGGCGGCGCGGGCAGCAGCCCGGCGGCGGCCGCTGTGACCAGGCCGACACCGAGCACGGCGAGCACGGCGCCGACGGTGTCGGTGACCCAGTGGACGCCGAGCACGATCCGGCAGGCCGCGCCCAGCACGGTGGCCGCGACGGCCACTCCCACGGCCCAGCGCACCAGCCGCGGCGCCAGCCAGGCACACAGCAGGACGGCGACGAATCCCGTGCTCGCAACGGAAACGACGTGCCCGCTCGGATAGCTCGTCTCGGGATACACGCGCGGCCGCTGCCGGTCGAACAGCGGCTTGCCCAGAACGCTCGTGAGGCGGCACACCACCAGCACCACGCCGAGCCGCAGACAGAGCTTCGTGCGTTCTCGCCACCGCAACGCGACGGCGATCAGCGCGACGCCGAGCAGGTAGGGCAGCACCGGGCTGAGGACGTACGTCAGCACACCCGCGACACGCCCGAGCGGCCGGGAATCCTCACCCCGCAAGGAGTTCGCGACAGCGGCGTCGAGGGCGGGAGGCTGACGCGCGACCAGGACGCCGAGGACGAGGAACGCGGCGAACAGCACCAGGCCGGACACCACCCAGCGCACCCTGGGCACGGTCATGTCGCGGCGGCCAGCGCGCTCCCGACGTCGCGGTGGCGGAACTCGTAGCCGGATTCCTCCAGCGCCCGGGGCAGCGCGCGCTGACCGAACAGGGCCATTTCCTCCGCGGCCTGGCCGAGCGCGATCCGCATCGCGAAGGCGGGCACCTGCCACGGCGCCGGACGATGCACGGCGCGGCCGAGCGCACGCGTGAACTCGGTGTTGGTCACCGGGGCCGGGCCGGTCAGATTCACCGGGCCCGCAAGGGTTTCGTGCTCCAGCGCGTACACGAGCGCGCCGATCTCGTCGTCGAGGGCGATCCACGGCTGGTACTGGCGTCCGTCGCCGAGCCTGCCGCCCAGCCCCAGCCGGAACAGCGGCCGCAGCACGGTGAGCAGTCCGCCCTTGGGGGCGAGCACCAGCCCCGTGCGCGCCAGCACGACGCGGGCGCCGCCGTCCCGCGCCGACGCCGTCGCGGCCTCCCACGCGGTGCAGAGTTCGGCGAGGAAGCCTTGTCCCGCCGGGGTTTTCTCGTCCACAACGGACTGTCCGGTGTCGCCGTAGAAGCCGACGGCGGAGGCGTTCACGAGTACGCCGACGCGATGTTCGGCGACGGCTTCAGCGAGGACCTCGGTGGGTTCGACCCTGCTGTCGAGCAGCAGCTGCTTGCGCATCCCGCTCCAGCGGCCCGGCAGCAGCGGGGCGCCGCAGAGGTTGACGACCGCGTCGACGCCGTCGAACGTGCCGGGCGAGATCTCCCCGGCCGGGGGATCCCAGCGCCGCTCGTCCGGACGGCGCGGCTCGCGCCGCACCAGCCTGCGGATGTCGTGACCGCGCTCGGAGAGCCGCGCGGTCAACGCCGAGCCGATCAGCCCGCTGGAGCCCGCGATCAGTACGCGCATATGCCGATCGTGTCCTATCGGGACCGGGGGCGCACATCCGGCCCCGGAAAGCCGTGAAGGCCTCCTTCACAGCGGTGAGCGCTG
>NZ_JBHYIK010000166.1:0-2154 GCF_042739735.1 Amycolatopsis sp. NPDC059027
TAATAATAGCAGAAGGAGTTTTTACCTGTCAAAAAGCCGTTTAACCCTTGACACACAAGGCGTTGACCTGATTTTGACAAATGATGTTGTTTCTATATAGTATCAAGATAAGAAAAGACCCGATTTCGGCTTCGCCAAAATCGAAAAAGACCGGCTGAAAACAGCCGGCTTTTTTAAAAGCTAAAACATGAAGATCAAAACCATTCTTCCCCCGTAGGGGGGAGATTTTTTTTGAAATTTCATCATTTCAGTCTCCATACGACCAACGCAGCCTCCTCACATAATCAACGCATGATTTACTAGGAGTACGTATTGAACTTGGGGAAGAACTTTTCTAAAAAAAGATTTATAATTAATTTCGAGGTTTTTCTGTGTTTTTCTCACAACATAGTATACTAATAAACATATAGGCAGAAATCGCCTCAAAAAAGAAAGTGAGGTGAATACATATTGGAGATCAACATCCAAATAGAAAAGGACAAAATCGCTTTTGGATTCAAATCCAAAATGATCTTGCCCTTTCTAATAGCAATGACTAATCTTTATCTTTAACCACAGCTTTAGCTGGACCAAGAAAGTGGGCCAACACTTTCTTGGTCTTTTTATTGGTCTTATTTAAACCATTATTTTTTGTGTCAGCTGTTAAAATCATTATACATTTTTTTTGCCAAAATGGAAAAAAGCAAAAATGACAAAATAAAAAAAAACAGATCAATAACGATCTGTTTTCCATATCTTCAAGTTGAAAATCTCGATTCTTTATTCTTCATCATGTTGCATTCCTTGAAGCAACTGAAACCTCATCATGGTGCACGAAAGAATACCCCGCTCCAACCAACAGGCTTACAATAAGGACCGCTGAAAAAAGACCTTTAAACTTCATACAGTAAATCGCCCCTTTGAATTTGTCTTTGAGCGCACACCATCTCATTGTAAAAATATATAGAATCTTCCATGCGCTTATCCATAGTATAAAATGCTGCAGCGATTAAAGCTAGCTCTTCAAAATATGGATATCCTTGTCCTGTTCTCAATTCCTCAAGTGCATTCAGTACCTTTTGCCTGCTTCCAGTCTCAATAAATAATGCCTTTAGAACATTTAATAAATCCTGAAACAGACTATCGTTAAATTCTTCAGCTTGCTCCATTGCTTTTCCAAAGAATCCGCGTCCTTCAATCTTTTCATTGTTCCTAAAATGAATCAGAGCTAAATCATAATAAGCCTGGGTAATTTCCTTCGCTCCGCTTATTTTAGCTGCCTTTATAGCCTTGTGATAATAAGGTACAGCCGAAAAAAGGCTTCCCATCTGGTTATAACTATTCCCCATATTCAACAAAGCTTTTGCCTTTAAAGGAGAATGGTCCTCCATACTATCCAGCAAAAATAAAGCTTTTTTCATATGAGAAAGCGCTCTGTCATGAGTCCTCAAATCATCATAATTGCCGGCAATAACAAAATGACACTTGATTCGATGAATTTTATAAGTATCGTGCTTTTTATAAATGTCATATGCCTGTTGCACATAATACATAGATACATGTGTTTGTTTCATATGGTAAAAGACCTCAGCCATTTTAAAATAAAACTCAGCTTTCTCTATTTCATCCAAAACCCTCGAAAGCTTCTTCTCAGCCTTTTTGTATGACTGAATGGCTCTTATGTACTCACCAACAGAAAAATCGTACATCCCTTTAAAAAAGTAAGTGTAGTACTCCATCATTCCAGACAGTTTTTTACCTTTCCCCTCAATCTTTTTTAAATAATCACCTTTATTGATTTTTTTAGAGGGATCAGCTGGAAACAAATAATCAAGCATCATACGGTGTCTGAACTCGATCAGCTGATAATATATAAGCAAATCTTGATTTTCTTCCATTACATCAATCATCTGTTCAACTTCCGCTTTTACCTTTTCAGCGTTTCTAACATCGAATCGATTTATGTACATGTGCCACTCATTTATCTTTAGCCCCACATTCGCAGATGGAATAACTTCCATTCCGAGTAACTCCTCCCCTAATTTAATACTTTTTTTGTAAATGGTAGCACAGAAAAAGGTATTAAATCGGAGTTGCGGGCGCAGAATCAAAAATTTTCGGCAAGCCGAAAACGAAATTTTTATAATTTTCTATGAAAACCATGATAATTTTCTT
>NZ_JBHYIK010000167.1:0-1952 GCF_042739735.1 Amycolatopsis sp. NPDC059027
TTGTCATTTTCGACATGATAACTTTTCTCGTAGTGTGGTTTTGCCGAACCCACTACTTTTTTTATGTCTCCGAACTTCATTTCTTCCCGTTCCGGATTAACAATCCCTTTTGATTTTCGATACATATTCATTCCGGAAGGATACATGTGCAGCCGTCCGCCTTTTAAAAATTTCTTTTC
Source organism: Amycolatopsis sp. NPDC059027 (assembly GCF_042739735.1). Lineage (NCBI taxonomy): Bacteria > Bacillati > Actinomycetota > Actinomycetes > Pseudonocardiales > Pseudonocardiaceae > Amycolatopsis > Amycolatopsis sp. NPDC059027. The sequence continues at coordinate 180 of NZ_JBHYIK010000167.1, forward strand.
CCGACCTTCTACGATCTTTGTTTGCACCTCACAGCCCTCTGAAGCCACTTTTAAGGCTGTTTCCCTGTCTTGGACATCTTCTAGGTCTATATCAGTCAAATAAGCGCTCAAATAGGCTCCTATGTTGTCTATATCCTTTAATGACTTGATTGTTACAAATCCTAAACCCCATAGACTCCTTAATTCAGCATTTTTAATATAAATCTTATCCAAATCATTAAAGCGCATTAAAACATGACAATGCCAGGCTCCACGTCCTTGTGGCTCTACCACCGATAAATAATCTATCGAACTTTCTTTCTTGTATTTATAACGCAACCTGTCGATAAAATTTTGAAAATCACTATAAAGTTTTTTCGTGTCCGTCATATTTTTCTTGTATGTCAAAGTTATATGTAATTCATTTGGCCGTCCTATAAAATTGTTATTTATCAAATAACGCAGCTTCTTAAAGGTTTGTCTCAAAGAATTATAATTTTCCTGCCGATTTTCCGAATGCTCGAACTCCCGGATCTCCCCAGTAGAGAGGTCTACAAACCTATCCTTGTCCAATTTTTTGATATTATTTTTCCGGTTCATCTTCTCCATATGCTGAACTTCAATGACGTGATTCATAGTGGTCACTTTTACAACATCATTTGGAGCTATGAAAACCGCGTCACCATTGCGTTTATCCATCCATTTCCCCTCAATTTTTCCTGTAATGTTTAATTAAAATCAAGTTAATAATAAAGAACCCCAAATCCGAAGTCAGTTTTTCAACAAAAATTAGCGTCCTTTTCCCAAATAGTCCCTATACAATTCCTTAATAGCAAACTCAATTACAGCATCTTTTGAAACTCTTCCAAATTCATTGTGTTTTGTAAAATGTTCGGCTAATAACTCTAGCTTTTTAAATGTTTCAACAGTAATTCGAGGTCCAATTTGTTTTTTCTCTTCCATCCAAACACACTCCTAACAAGTTGTTAACATAATTCTAACATTGGAAATAATAGAATTCAAGAACAGAAAAAAGAAGCACACTCGGAATGATATTTCGTTTCCTTTTGATTCCGAGCCTCCACCCCTTACAATCCCCAAAGGCAACCGACAAGGGAAAATTCGTCCCTTATCGGCACCTCCGGAAATTGTACAGCAAGGGGTCACTCCCAATAAAAAGACTACGACATATAAAACAGGTTTAGCTTCAGAGAAAAAGAGCATAAGGAAACTCGGTGCCACCCTAAAAAAAAGGGTGTCAAACAGGCTGTGCCTGTTGAGTTTCTATGCTCTTAGAACAGGTGCCGTTTTTGAAGCCAAAGATATAGCATAGATACCCCATAGATATAGCAGGGATATACCAAAATATCTCTAGAGATACGGGTATCTATGCTATATCTCTCTACAAGATTCCTCCACACGCTTGACGGAAATGCTTCAGCATTTTAGCACTCACTCGACAGAGTGTATAAGTGCGCCATTCGGAATTTCAAAGCTTCAAATTTCACAGAGAGTGCCCATTTATACACACCCCCTAAATCGTGGTGTGACAATGGGTTCTCGCCGGCTCGAAATCGGTTTGTCATTCTGACAAATAACCCTTCGGGAAATAAAAAAAAAGGCTCCATAAAGAGGAACCGTTTTGCTTCAAAAATCACGTTTTGTGTTATACTGGAGAAACGAAATTGTGTTTTCAAAATTGTCATTTTCGACATGATAACTTTTCTCGTAGTGTGGTTTTGCCGAACCCACTACTTTTTTTATGTCTCCGAACTTCATTTCTTCCCGTTCCGG
>NZ_JBHYIK010000168.1:0-1861 GCF_042739735.1 Amycolatopsis sp. NPDC059027
CAGCCATCCTTGAAAGAGTGCGTAATAGCTCACTGGTCAAGTGGTCCTGCGCCGACAATGTAGCGGGGCTTAAGCACACCGCCGAAGCTGTGTCACTCGTGCTATAGATCGGCTTGAGCCTTCGGGTTCTTGTCTAGTCGCACGGGTGGGTAGGGGAGCGTCCTGCATCCAGGGAAGCGGCGAGGTAACTCAGTCGTGGAGGGTGTGGGAGTGAGAATGCAGGCATGAGTAGCGAATGCAGAGTGAGAAACTCTGCCGCCGGATGACCAAGGGTTCCTGGGCCAGGTTATTCCGCCCAGGGTAAGTCGGGACCTAAGGCGAGGCCGACAGGCGTAGTCGATGGATAACGGGTTGATATTCCCGTACCCGAGCATGTGCGCCCATGGCGAGGCGGTTGATACTAACCACCCAAAGCATGTTCTTGAAGCCTTCGGGTGGATGGGGTGTGTGGAGCGTGGGATCTGATTCCGTAGTAGTCAAGCGATGGGGTGACGCAGGAAGGTAGCTCCGCCAGGTGATGGTTGTCCTGGTGTAAGCGTGTAGGACGAGTGGTAGGCAAATCCGCCGCTCATTGAGTCTGAGACGTGATGCGTAGCCGTTTGAGGTGAAGTAGGGTGATCCTATGCTGCCGAGAAAAGCCTCTAGTGAGTGCATGCACGGCCCGTACCCCAAACCGACACAGGTGGTCAGGTAGAGAATACTGAGGCGATCGGGTGAACTGTGGTTAAGGAACTCGGCAAAATGCCCCCGTAACTTCGGGAGAAGGGGGGCCAAACATCCTGAAGTCCTTTGCGGACTAGGGGTGGGTGGCCGCAGAGACCAGCGGAAAGCGACTGTTTACTAAAAACACAGGTCCATGCGAAGAAGTAATTCGATGTATATGGACTGACGCCTGCCCGGTGCTGGAACGTTAAGAGGACCGGTTAACTCCTTTCGGGGGGTGAAGCTGAGAATTTAAGCGCCAGTAAACGGCGGTGGTAACTATAACCATCCTAAGGTAGCGAAATTCCTTGTCGGGTAAGTTCCGACCTGCACGAATGGCGTAACGACTTTCCGGCTGTCTCAACCACAGGCCCGGCGAAATTGCACTACGAGTAAAGATGCTCGTTACGCGCGGCAGGACGGAAAGACCCCGGGACCTTTACTATAGTTTGGTATTGGTTTTCGGTTCGGCTTGTGTAGGATAGGTGGGAGACTGTGAAGCTGGCACGCTAGTGTTGGTGGAGTCGTTGTTGAAATACCACTCTGGTCGGATTGGGAATCTGAACCTACGCCCATGATCTGGGTGAGGGACAGTGCCTGATGGGTAGTTTAACTGGGGCGGTTGCCTCCTAAAGGGTAACGGAGGCGCCCAAAGGTTCCCTCAGCCTGGTTGGCAATCAGGTGTTGAGTGCAAGTGCACAAGGGAGCTTGACTGTGAGACAGACATGTCGAGCAGGGACGAAAGTCGGGACTAGTGATCCGGCACCTCCTGGTGGAAGGGGTGTCGCTCAACGGATAAAAGGTACCCCGGGGATAACAGGCTGATCTTGCCCAAGAGTCCATATCGACGGCATGGTTTGGCACCTCGATGTCGGCTCGTCGCATCCTGGGGCCGGAGTAGGTCCCAAGGGTTGGGCTGTTCGCCCATTAAAGCGGCACGCGAGCTGGGTTTAGAACGTCGTGAGACAGTTCGGTCCCTATCCGCCGCGCGCGTAGGATACTTGAGGAAGGCTGTCCCTAGTACGAGAGGACCGGGACGGACGAACCTCTGGTGTGCCAGTTGTTCCGCCAGGGGCATGGCTGGTTGGCCACGTTCGGAAGGGATAACCGCTGAAGGCATCTAAGCGGGAAGCCTGTTCCAAGATGAGGTATCCCACCC
>NZ_JBHYIK010000169.1:0-1753 GCF_042739735.1 Amycolatopsis sp. NPDC059027
GGTAGGGAGTGCCCCACGTTAAAAAAAGAAATCCCATCGAATGATAAAAAATATGTTGTAAGATATTTCAAAAAGACCTAGTATTTTTACTAGGTCTTTTTTATTTTTTAAATCACTTAAGGGGAAAACAATGGCGAAGATAAAATTGCATCAATTAACACAAGACTTTTATGACGAACATAGCCATTTAACAGAGATAGCAGATAAAAATTCAAATGGCAATCTTGAAGACAAAGGGCGAGGTTATGGTGTTTTAATGATTGAAATAAAAGGATACCAATTCGCTATCCCTTTACGCTCCAAAATGAAACATAAAGAAAACTTTCCTACAAAGATTTACACGCAACACAAAAAGAAATACAGAAAAGGATTAGACTATACAAAAGCAATAATAATTACAGATCCTCGTTTTGTCTCACATAGATCATTCAAAATTCCACAAGATGAATTTTTAAAAATTGTAAATTCAGAAAACCGTATAATCCAGTCTTTTGAAAAATATGTGAATCGTTATGTCCAAGCCTATAATACAGGGGATGAAAATATTTTAAGAAAGTACCAATTTTCAACATTGCAAAATTATCACACAGAATTAGAATGTGTTTCGAACTATTCTGAACAACAAACCTCCTAAATAGAAAAGCAGACCTTTAAGATCTGCTCTTTTTTATTTGATTATGTAATTTTTAATTCCCGGATGCCAGTAAGCCATTACCTCAAACGCTCCATTTGCAACCTCATCATCTTCTTCCTCAATCTTGACCAGATCGCCATCCTCCGCATCACCAAGGTTCAACTCTTTATGTATCTCTTTTAAAATGCCGCCGTACCCGATCAATCTACGGGCAGCCAGCGCATCATCCAAGTAAAGCACCGTGTTCAGATTGTCTTCTGTCACCTTATTGCCGCGCACAACATCCGTATCCTTAACCGGATATTTAGAGATTTCGAGAACAGCTTTTTGCTCCATCATCGCTTCCCGCACTTCGTTTTCAATCTGTTCAGCGTCAATCTTGGCTTTACCTTTCACTCGACGAATATCGACAATTGGAGTGTAATCCAATTTCATCGCCTTTTTCCAAAGGCTCGTCCACTCCGCCTGCTTAATATAATTTTTCCCAAAATAATTTTTCCTTACTGGTATCAACACATGAAAATGCGGATGGTATGTATCTTCTTCATGATTTTTGGTAATCTCTAAAGCTCTGAAAAACCCAAGAACCGAGGTCTTTACTTTTTTGTACTGGAACAGTTTCCTAAAGCCTTCCATCATCTCAGAAATTTGTGGCTTCAGCCGTTCTCCCTTTACATTCCGAACCGTCAGCGTGAGAAAAATCCATCCGCAGCCATACTGCCGATTGGCTTCCTCTACGATCAACTTATTGTGATAAGCAATTTTTAACGACCTGCGCCACGCACACATCGGGCATAACCACACTTTAAAAAAATGGGATTGATACATTTTTAACTTGCCCGTCTCCGGGTCTCTCTTAAACGAAAGATACTCTGCACAACCAATTAGCTTTTCAGCCTTTTTGCCATAGTAAGGTGCCCCAATCTTACTCTCTAACGCTTCGTAATGCTCCGCCATGAGGTTCGTACGTCTCTTTTTCCCCTTCCAATCCCGCTTTTTACCTGTTGCGGTTTTGTCTTCGAGGATGCTATAATCGTTTTCAGATGAATAAATCAACAAAAAAACTCCTTCTGAGCTAGTTCTCTAGCATTCTATTATTTTGATTCGACACCTTAATAA
>NZ_JBHYIK010000170.1:0-1697 GCF_042739735.1 Amycolatopsis sp. NPDC059027
CGGGAGTACTGGGACAAGGAGGTCCCCGGTGCCGCCGACTCCACCCTGCTGATCGCCGAGAGCGTCGAATCCTACGAAGACGTCTACGCCCACAAGGACCGCTTGCCGTTCTTCGAGGTTCCCGACGGCTACGACCAGCCGTCCTGGCTGCGGGCCGAGGTCGAGCGCGGCTTGAAGTGGCGGTTCCCCGAGGGCGTGCCCGAGGGATACCACGAGCGCATCGAGGTCGAGCTCGACGTCATCATCGGCAAGGGCTTCCCCGCCTACTTCCTCATCGTCGCCGACCTCATCAACTACGCGCGCCGGGTGGGCATCCGGGTCGGTCCCGGCCGTGGTTCCGCCGCCGGTTCGCTGGTCGCGTACGTGCTGGGTATCACCAACCTGGACCCGATCCCGCAGAAGCTGCTGTTCGAGCGGTTCCTCAACCCCGAGCGCGTCTCGATGCCCGATATCGACATCGACTTCGACGACCGCAGGCGCGGCGAGATGATCCGGTACGCCACCGACAAGTACGGCGTCGACAAGGTCGCCCAGGTCATCACGTTCGGCACCATTAAGACGAAGGCGGCGATCAAGGACTCCGCCCGCGTCCACTTCGGACAGCCCGGCTATTCGATCGCGGACAAGATCTCCAAGGCGCTGCCGCCGCCGATCATGGCCAAGGACATCCCGCTGTCCGGCATCGTCGACTCCAAGCACGAGCGCTACGGCGAAGCCGCCGAGGTCCGCGCGCTGGTCGAGACCGACGAAGAGTGCAAGACGATCTTCGAGACCGCTCGCGGCCTCGAGGGCCTGATCCGCAACGCGGGCGTGCACGCCTGCGCGGTCATCATGTCCAGCGAGCCGCTGACCAACGCGATCCCGCTGTGGCAGCGCGACGACGGTTCGATCATCACCGGCTGGGACTACCCGTCGTGCGAGGCCATCGGCCTGCTGAAGATGGACTTCCTCGGCCTGCGGAACCTCACCGTCATCGGCGACGCCATCGACAACATCAAGGCCAACCGCGGTATCGACGTCGACCTCGACACCCTCGACGTCACCGACGAGGAAACCTACAAACTGCTGTCCCGTGGTGACACGCTCGGTGTGTTCCAGCTGGACGGCGGGCCCATGCGGGACCTGCTGCGGCGCATGCAGCCGACCCAGTTCGACGACATCGTCGCGGTCGGCGCGCTGTACCGCCCCGGTCCGATGGGCATGAACGCGCACAACGACTACGCCGACCGCAAGAACGGACGGCAGAAGGTCAAGCCCATCCACCCCGAGCTCGACGAGCCCCTGCGGGAGATCCTGGCCGACACCTACGGCCTGATCGTCTACCAGGAGCAGATCATGCACATCGGCCAGAAGGTGGCCGGGTACTCGATGGGCCGCGCGGACGTGCTCCGCCGCGCGATGGGCAAGAAGAAGCAGGAAGTCCTCGAGAAGGAGTTCGAGGGCTTCGAGGCCGGGATGAAGGCGAGCGAGCTGGTCCCCGGTGGGTTCTCCTCCGAGGCCATCAAGGCGCTGTGGGACACGATCCTCCCGTTCGCCGGGTACGCGTTCAACAAGAGCCACGCGGCCGCGTACGGCCTGATCTCGTACTGGACCGCGTACCTCAAGGCGAATTTCACCGCGGAGTACATGGCGGCGTTGCTCACCTCGGTCGGTGACAACAAGGACAAGTCGGCGGTGTATCTGTCGGAGTGCCGCCG
>NZ_JBHYIK010000172.1:0-1195 GCF_042739735.1 Amycolatopsis sp. NPDC059027
CAACCACCGGTATCCGGGCGCCGTTTTCCTCGGCCTCCGGGGCGAACGCGGGATCCTCGGCCGCGAGTTCCTGTGCCGCGGTGAGGTCTTCATGGGCGCCGTCGGTCAAGCTACTTGGCGTCGGCACCCTTGGTGCGCTTGCCGTAGCGCTTCTCGAAGCGCGCGACCCGGCCACCGGTGTCCAGGATCTTCTGCTTGCCGGTGTAGAACGGGTGGCAGTTCGAGCAGATTTCGACGTGGATGTGACCGGACGTCTTCGTGCTGCGGGTGGTGAACGTGTTCCCGCAGTCGCAGTTCACGGTCGTGACCACGTATTCGGGGTGGATGCCGCTCTTCATGGTGTCCTCTCTCGTTGGCCGCCGGGTCCCCGGTAGTTCGGGGTGAACCGGAGCCGGACTTCAGCGGAGTAATTGTGCCAGACGCGCTGACAGGGCTTTCAACACGGCCTGTTCAGCCGGTATTCCCGGGCAAAACGGACACGTTGAGTTATCAACTATGTACCTCGGGTGTACGAATTTTGTACTCCCCGCCGGGAGGCTGCCGCCGGTTCGTGATTCTCCCACCCGACTGGAGGCAGACCGTGCGCACTGTGATTTCCCGGATCACCAAACCCGCCGTGGTGGCCGCGCTGGCCGCGGCCGCCCTCGCCGTGGCCCCGGTGGCGCAGGCGAGCGCCACCACCGCGGACGCCGACATCACCGCCGCCGACATCAACCCGGCCGCGGGCACCTTCACCACCGAGCCCGAGTTCACCGTCCAGGGCGCCGCCGACGGGACCCCGGCGGGCGCGGTCCAGTGGTACAAGAACCACCTGGGCAGCACGGCCTGGCAACACTACTGCGAAAAGGCCGCCGAGAACGCCTACGGCACCACCGGCGTCTGGGCGTCGGCGAACGCGCACTGGAACGGCGCGAGCCCGAAGCACACCAGCGGCACCCCGCCGCTCGGCGCCTTCGTGTACTGGAACATCAGCGCCTACGGCCACGTCGGCATCGCGGACGGCAACGGCGGCATCTACGCCACCAGCATCGGCGGCAAGATCGGCCACGCGAGCAGTGTCAACTACTTCAACAACTACCGCGGCTGGACCCCCGGCGCCGTCCCTCGCCACTGAGTCCCGTCCCGACCTGCCGTTAAGGCCACCTTATGGGCGTCAGACGCCCAAAAGGTGGCATTAACGGCAATTGTCCTAGCC
>NZ_JBHYIK010000172.1:1205-1538 GCF_042739735.1 Amycolatopsis sp. NPDC059027
CCCCGGCCGCGACCCCCCACACTTCTCCCACGCCCCACGGGCGTTAAAGCCACACTAATGGCGTAAACTCCCCCATAAGGTGGCCTTAACGGCATTTGTCCTAGCCGGGGACGGCCTCATGACCCGAACGCGTCGTTCAGGACGTTGAACGTCTCGTTCGCGTCGTTCGCGACAAGGGGGGCCACCTGCGACAAGGGCGTCCCTCGGTGCATCCAACGCACCGGGGGCGTCCCTCGGTGCGGTGGATGCACCCAGGGCGTCCCTCGGCACCCGCGGACGTCCCGGCCGCCGAAGCAGTGAAGGCCTCCTTCACAGCGTCTAGCGCTGTGAAGG
>NZ_JBHYIK010000173.1:0-1228 GCF_042739735.1 Amycolatopsis sp. NPDC059027
GGCGGATTCATGCGATCGTCGCAACATGCTCTACTTAGGACAGTATCATGTTGAGTTTTTCTTTGGGGCTGAGCCAGTTCAGGGTTTTGCGGGGACGGTCGTTGAGCTGGGCGGCGACGGCGGCGAGGTGTTCGGGGGTGTGGATCGAGAGGTCGGTGCCTTTGGGGAAGTACTGGCGCAGCAGGCCGTTGGTGTTCTCGTTGGTGCCGCGTTGCCAGGGCGAGTGCGGGTCGGCGAAGAAGATGGCCATCTCGGTGGCCAGGGTGATCTCGGCGTGCCGGGCCATCTCGTTGCCCCGGTCCCAGGTCAGCGACCGTTTCAACGCCTCGGGCAGGGTCTGGATCGCGGTGATCATCGCGTCCCGCACGGCCACGGCGTCGTGTCCGTGGGGCAAGGGCAGCAGGATGCAGAACCGGCTGGTGCGTTCCACCAGCGTCCCGATCGCCGAGCCGTTGGCCTTGCCCAGGATCAGATCGCCTTCCCAATGCCCGGGCACCGCCCGATCCTCGGCCTCGGCCGGGCGTTCGCTGATCTCGACGAGGTCGGGAATCCGCGACCGGCGCGCGCCGGCCTGGCGCCGCGGGTGGCGCAGCGCCCGCCCCGTCCGCAAACACGCGGCCAGCTCCCGGCGCAGCGCACCCCGGCCCTGCACATAGATCGACTGGTAGATCGTCTCGTGCGACACCCACATCTCCGGCCGGTCAGGAAACTCCAGCGGCAGCATCGCAGCGATCTGCTCCGGCGACCACCGATCCAGCAACCGCGCCTGCACCCACTCCCGCAACTCCAGATTACCGGCCAGCTTCGCCGTCTTCGGCCGCCGCGCCCGCACCCGCGCCGCCGCCTCGGCCCGATGCGCCCGATACCCGTCCCGGCCACCGTTACGGGCGATCTCCCGGCTCACCGTCGACGGCGGCCGCCCCAACCCGGCCGCGATCACCCGCATCGACTCACCCCGAGCCAAACCCAGCGAAATCTCCTCCCGCTCCGCCACCGACAAATACCGTGTCCCCAACAGACGGGGCGCGTTACCGATCACCCCACCAGCATCGGCGAACCACCGCCGCCCCGTCTCATGCGACACACCCACCACCCGCGCCGCAGGCTTGGCCGCCACCCCCGACCGCACCAACTCCCAAAACCGCACCCGCACACCCCGCGGCAACACCACATTCGGCATCACAACCTCCGACCACAACCGGTGTTGCAACCACCCCATGAACCCGAG
>NZ_JBHYIK010000174.1:0-1224 GCF_042739735.1 Amycolatopsis sp. NPDC059027
GGTGGGACTGGCGATTGGGACGAAGTCGTAACAAGGTAGCCGTACCGGAAGGTGCGGCTGGATCACCTCCTTTCTAAGGAGCACAACACATCCACGCCATCGAGTGTGGAGTGGGCATGGTTTAACACCCGCACGTGGTGTTGCCACGCTTGCTCAAGGAATTGTGGAACTACTGGTTTATGTGAAACTTGTGGTGGCGCTGTCATCTGCTAGTACTGATTCTTCGGAGTCGTGGAACGTGGGTGTGCGGGGTCGGATGAGGGTCATGGTCCTGGCACGCTGTTGGGTCCTGAGGCAACATACCTCGGGGCTATGCCTTGGGAACGGTTGTTTCTGGTGTGGTGTTTGAGAACTGTAGAGTGGATGCGAGCATCTTTGTGGTCAAGTTGTTAAGGGCACATGGTGGATGTCTTGGCTTCAGGAGCCGATGAAGGACGTGGGAGGCTGCGATATGCCTCGGGGAGCTGTCAACCGAGCTGTGATCCGAGGATTTCCGAATGGGGAAACCCAGCACCAGTGATGTGGTGTTACCCGTACCTGAATATATAGGGTGCGTGGAGGGAACGCGGGGAAGTGAAACATCTCAGTACCCGTAGGAAGAGAAAACAAAATGTGATTCCGTGAGTAGTGGCGAGCGAAAGCGGATGAGGCTAAACCATTGGTATGTCAAGCTGTCAGGCGTTGTATCAGTGGTGTTGTGGGACCCAGCGTCGAGGATCTGACAGTCCTCGGAACATGCGCGCGTGTTAGTGGAACCGCTTGGGATGGCGGACCGGAGTGGGTGAGAGTCCCGTACGCGAAAACACGTTGTGTTGTGTTTGTTTGGTGTTCCCGAGTAGCAGCGAGCTCGTGGAATTTGCTGTGAATCTGCCGGGACCACCCGGTAAGCCTAAATACTTCCTGGAGACCGATAGCGGACGAGTACCGTGAGGGAAAGATGAAAAGTACCCCGGGAGGGGAGTGAAAGAGTACCTGAAACCGTGTGCCTACAAGCCGTCAGAGCCTTTGGGTGATGGCGTGCCTTTTGAAGAATGAGCCTGCGAGTTAGTGCTGCGTGGCGAGGTTAACCCGGGTGGGGTAGCCGTAGCGAAAGCGAGTCTGAATAGGGCGAAATAGTCGCGTGGTCTAGACCCGAAGCGGAGTGATCTACCCATGGCCAGGGTGAAGCGTTGGTAAGACATCGTGGAGGCCCGAACCCACTTAGGTTGAAAACTGAGGGGATGA
>NZ_JBHYIK010000175.1:0-1210 GCF_042739735.1 Amycolatopsis sp. NPDC059027
CTGGGCGAGATCATCGAGAAGCTGTCCAAACTGGCCAAGCGTTTGGGTAAGCGTGGCGAGCACACGAGCGCGTCCGCCGCTCGTAAGGCCGAGCACGCTGCTGACGACGTCCACGTGCCGAAAGAGCACACGTCTCCGTCGAGTGCGCATGACACGCCTGACGGAAAGACCTCGCCGTCCTCGTCGAAAGGCGGAGACACTTCTCCGTCCAAATCGGACGGTGCGGACGGGGGTGCCCACAGTGAGGGGCACGCCGATGGTCCGGACGGCGAACGGGCAGCGGCACCCGGCCAGAGCGGGGGTTCGTCCCGGCCCAAGGTGGACGATTCGGTCCGCTCGTACGAACGGAACGAAGTGTGGGCGAATGACGCCTACGACGCCATTCGTAATTCCGACGACGTGGCCGATGTGGCGCACAATCTGCGCGACGCACCCCGTCTCGACGGTAGTCGCGGGTTTTCCCACGAAGAGGTCGAGACGATCAAGAATCACGTTTTCCACGATCGGCATCCCCTCGACGACGGTGCCGGTGGCGTGGTGCACGAGCGTTTCGAAGCCAACCCCGACATGGCGGAAGCATGGCTCCGGCTGAGAGCGGGCCGTCACCAGGACGCCGACCTCGCGCTCCTGGAACACGAACTCGCCGAAAACCGTTACTGGCAGGGCAATCCCAACGCCGTCTATTGGGAAGCGCACCGGCACGCGAACAGCGTCTCCAACTGGGAGAGCCGGATACCTCCGGCGACGAACGAGAGCTATGATGAACCGTGGAGGTGATTTTCGTTGGCGATTCTGGTGAATCTCCGAAAAGTCGAGGACGACGATCGGGTCGCGCGGTATTGGTTCCAGTCGGCGAGCGGCCCCCGCCGGGTGCTGGTCTTCGACCGGACCACGGAAAAGGTGTGGCCGGAGGACGAGAACCGTGACGCGATCTTCCGTGCCGCGGCGATGAAGCTGTCCAAGGTGTGGTTGGAGAAGAACGAATTGCCGGAGCTGCTCGTCCATCAGGCGTGAGCGGTACGGCGTTCCGGCCGGTTTCGCGGTTCTGTCCGGTGGGCACCCGGTGCCCGCCGCTGGGGTGAAGGGGACGCACGGTGGACGGTAATCCGCTGGTGGCGCAGGCGCAGTCGCAGACGACCGGGGTGACCGGGATCGGGATCCTGGAGTCGGCGAACGATCTGGCGAGCGGGGTGAAGGACGGTTCGTGGGT
>NZ_JBHYIK010000176.1:0-1190 GCF_042739735.1 Amycolatopsis sp. NPDC059027
ACGCGGGGTGCGGTGCCGGTGCGGGTTCGGGATGCGTCTTCGTGGTAGGTGACGTCGCGGACGTAGTGGAGTTTGTTTTCGATGTGCCAGTGGCCGCGGACGTAGTTTCCGATGTGGGCGGGGTGTGCCCAGGGGCCGGTGATGTTGGTGATGCCGAGCGCGGCGTGGGCGGAGTGTTTTCCGCTGGTGTGGTGGGTGGTGTGGCGCTCGATGAGGAACGCGTGGGTGGCGTGCGGGAAGTCGATGGTGGGGTAGCCGAGAAACTCGCCCAGGGGTGCGAGCTGGACGGTGCGGCGTTCACTGCGTCCGTGTCCACGGTCTTCGGTGACGTGGGCGGGGATCTCGTGCCAGGGCAGGGAGTCGAGTTGCCCGAAGAGGTGGTGCTGGTTCTCTTTGACGGTGAGCACGTAGTGGGCGCCGCGGGCGTGCAGATAGCGGGCGTGCTCGGCGGTGGTGTGCAGGGCGTCTGCGGTGACCACCCGGCCGGTCAGGTCGATGGTGTCCAGTAGCGGCCGGAACCAGGTGATTTCGCTGCTCCCGACGGGGACTTGGCGCTGACCGAGCACGGTGGTCTTGTCGTGGGTGATCGCGGAGAGCAGGTGCACTCCGGCGCCGCCGGTGCGGGCGAAGGTGCCACGCAGGGATTTGCCGTCCACCGCGATCGCCTCGGGCAGCAGGTCGGGATCAGCGATTGTGGTGTCGCGCTTGGCTAGCCAGGCACTGATCACGTCGTCGAGGACGTCGCCGTCGAGGCGGCCGGTCACCCGCCGCACGGTGGCCTCATCAGGGGCGACATACCGATCCTGACGGGGATCGAATCGGGCGCCCAGCAACGCCAGCACGTGTTGAGGCGCATCGGCGGCCCATTCCCCGATCGCGGCGAATGATCGTGCTCCCGCCGCCACCGCGACCGCGGTCAACGCCAGGATCGACCCGATCGAATGCCGTACTCCTCGGCGATGCCGCGGGTCCGGCACCATGGCCAGGTGTTTACGCAGGTCACCTACCCGCGCAAGATCAGCGGCAGCCTCGATGAACGGGGCCAGACGATCACACACGACAGGGATCAGGCACGATTGCGCAGCGGGCACGGCTCTCTCACACGATCATGGGACCTAGACACTCACATGATCAACAAGAGCCGTGCCCGCCCTGCAACCAACCCCAAAAGACTTTGCCGGAACCCTGCC
>NZ_JBHYIK010000177.1:0-1179 GCF_042739735.1 Amycolatopsis sp. NPDC059027
AGCCGAACATTATTGTACCAGTAAACCCAATCACTGGTCGCGACAGTTACCTCGGAAACACTATTCCATGGCCCACCCCTCGTGATGACTTCTTTCTTGTAGAGAGCGTTGACGGATTCGGCCAGAGCGTTGTCGTAAGAATCACCTTTCCGGCCGACAGATCGTTCAATTCCAGCCTCGTGCAACCTCTCTCCATAACGGAGCGCGGTGTAGTGGACACCGCGGTCGGAATGGTGCACCAGAGTACCGCCGCCGCGATCACGGCGGGCCCATAACGCCATCTCCAGCGCGTCGAGGGCCAGCGTGGCATCAAAGGTGTCGAGGACCTGCCAGCCCACGATCGCCCGAGAGAACGCGTCAGTCACGAACGCGGCGTAGACGTGCCCACCGTCGGCCATTGGCACGTAGGTGATGTCCGTAACCCACAACCGATTCGGCTCTGCGGCACCGAATTCCCGGCCCACCAGGTCCCGGGGCCGCGACGCCGGATCGCCCGGCACGGTCGTGCGCGGGCGTACCCGGCCGGCGACCACGCCAGTGATGCCCTCGGCGCGCATCAGCCGCTCCACCGCGCACCGGCCTACCCGCACACCCTCACGCTTCAACTGCGCATGCACCTTCCGCGCGCCATACAACCGCTTCGAATTCTCCCACACCCGCCGGATCAACGGAATCAATTCCCTGTCCCGCCGCGCCCGCCGCGAGGGGCACCCGACCGCCTTTCTTGCCGCGTAGTAAGTCGATACCGGAAATCCGATCACCGAACACAACACCTCTACCGGGAACCGGGAACTCCGATGCTCATCCACGAATGCCGTCAACGCGGCGGTCGATGGTCCATCTCCCGAGCGAAAAAAGCCGAAGCGGCCTTCAAAATCTCATTCGCCCGCCGCAGCTCAGCGTTCTCCTGCTCCAGCTCAGCCATCCGTACCGCCACCGGATCCACCACAGACAGTGACCCTGTCGACACACCCGAGGCCCGGCCAGCATCCGGCGCCCGACGGACCCACGCCCGCAACGTCTCCGGATTCACCCCCAACTGAGCCGCCACCTGCGCCACCGCACCACGCCGACCACCCAACTCTTTCTCCAGATCACGCACCATCGACACGGCACGATCCTTCAACTCCCGCGGAAACCTGCTGCTCGCCACGCCGCTCATCCTTCCCAGAACGATCG
>NZ_JBHYIK010000178.1:0-1085 GCF_042739735.1 Amycolatopsis sp. NPDC059027
GCCCGCTAACTGCGCTCGCCACCCCGCCGCCGAGCGCGTTTAGCGGGCTAAACGCAGTCGGCAGGCTCCCAACCCCAGATCGTGTTCCGCAGCGACGAGGGCTTCAGCCGCAGTGATATGTCGACTTCGGACGCTGACTTCTACGGCCTGATTCTGGCGCGGACTGCCTGGCAGAGCAGGTTCACGATCAGAGGAGAGGACGGAGAGCCAGCTGGCCGCGTCGTTGGGCCTTCTGCTGGTCCTCGCGGCGGCTCTCCTGTTGGCCGCCGCCGTCGTCGGAGTCGATTGGCCCCGCCGGCGCAGTTCGGGGTGACGGCGACCACGGTGGAGCCGGGGATGTGGCTACTCGTCGTGGTCGCCGCCGGAGCAGCGGTCGTGATCCGCCTACGGCCCTGGAGTCCGCGGCCACCTGGACTGACCCTGCTACCGCGTTTGCCAGTACCCCGACACCCAACGTCGGCGTCTCGATCACCGTTCTCTCACCAGAGCCGCCACTGCACCCCATCCTGGGCCCCTGCGCCCGGGAAGCGCAGTTAGCCCGCTAAACGCGCTTGCGTCGGCTAGGACCGCGGGTGCGGAGATGGGCTTCCTCCGGCGAGTCAGCATCGCGTCATCGCTCTTACGCCTGGCGCGAACAACCTGCCCGACGTGGCGCGCTACAGATGACACAGAGTGCGCGGAAGGGGCTCGGTCACGTTGTCGGTGCCGATCCCCGCCATCGCCGCAGCCTCAGGCCTGATCGACGCTGCCCCGGCGCGGCACATGGCCTGCCGGGAGTCCGTGGCCGCCGTCACTCGCTCAACGGCAGGCCGTCGTCGTTGGCCTTGCCCACACGCCTTCGCCAGCGGGCGCAGGCTCGCCGAGTATGTCCGCCTCACCGCGAACCTGCTGGTGGGGATGTACTACCGCGGCACCGGAGCCTTCGCGAGGACGTACGACTCGCCCTCAGCCTCGGGTGTCTCCCTACCCAAACCCGCATCCACCGCCCGACCGAGCCGAGGGGGGGTTTTACCCGAAAACAAACAGCGCGGGCCGCGGCCGCCCCCCGCCCGGGGGGGGTGTTTTTCTAGAAACAGCGCGCGCGC
>NZ_JBHYIK010000179.1:0-1068 GCF_042739735.1 Amycolatopsis sp. NPDC059027
GGTTCGGGTCAGTGGGTGGCTGGGGTGGTGGAGAAGATGCCGGATGCGCCGGGGAATAGGCGGGATTTTGTGAAGTCGGGGCGTCCGGGTTCGGGTGAGGGTGGTTCGGGTCAGTGGGTGGCTGCGGTGGTGGATAAGAAGCCGGATGCGCCGCATTATAAGCGGGATTTCGTCAAGTCGGATAGTTCCCATGTGGAGCCTTGGAAGGCGACGCAAGTGCCAGGTGACGCGGATGTGACCAAGCCGAGCTGACCACGGCGCCGGACAAGGCCGGTGATCTTGTCTTAATTTGTCGGTTCATGGATAGGCAGGTGAGTCATGGGTGTTTTTGATATACCGGATGATCCTTTTTGGGGGCCTATTTATGAGTCGATGATGTATGTGGCGACGGGTCAGCAGTTGCCGCAGGTGAAGCCGGGTGATATGTATGCGTTGCAGGCTCGGTTGGAGGAGCATGCGAATTCGTTGTTGAGTGCTGTGGCTGATGTTGATGGTCTTTCTTCTGGTGTTTTGAGTAATGTTAGTGGGGGTACCGCGCGGGCGTTCGCGGATCATGTTCGGGGGGTGGTGGATGGGGTTCCGGGGCAGGCGGCGATGGCTCGGTATACGGGTTTTCAGTCGGCGCAGTTGGGGGTGAATGGGGAGGAGTCTGTTTATGAGGGGTGGCTTGTTCTGTGGATTTTCGCGATGGATATTTTTATCGCGGTGGTGACGGGTGATGCGTTGGGTGTTCCTGGGTTGGTGGTGGCTGGGAATAGGGCGTTTACGAAGGTTGTGGAGGAGTCGGCGGTCCAGTCGAGGTTGCTCGCGGATACGTTGAAGGGTGTTTTTGATGTGGCGAAGACGAAGGTGCGGGATAAGTGGTGGCTTGCGCGTGAGGTGGTGCAGGAGGGTGCGGAGGAGACGGTGGAGACGGGGGCTCCGCAGGCGGTGACGAGTTTGGAGCATCATCGGCAGGGTGCGGATGTGCAGTCGTTGGTGGCGTCGGCGGTCGCGGGGATGGTGGCGGCGATGTTGGCGTCGGCGATGCATATGGCTG
This sequence comes from Amycolatopsis sp. NPDC059027, assembly GCF_042739735.1. Lineage (NCBI taxonomy): Bacteria > Bacillati > Actinomycetota > Actinomycetes > Pseudonocardiales > Pseudonocardiaceae > Amycolatopsis > Amycolatopsis sp. NPDC059027. The sequence goes on from NZ_JBHYIK010000179.1 coordinate 1,040, forward strand.
CGGGGAAGAACAAGTTTACGAAGGATTTT
>NZ_JBHYIK010000180.1:0-1025 GCF_042739735.1 Amycolatopsis sp. NPDC059027
GCTGCTTCCACAGCATTTGACACATGAACAAATTGTTATATGTGTCAAATTTTCAATCAAAGAAAGTATGCTGCGGCAACACGCAGCTACTTTCTCTATTTTTAAAACCATCTTCCCAATCAAAATGATATTAAGACATTGATATATCTGTATTTCGCACACTATAAAGACCGCAAAAATGCCCGCAATCAAAAGTTCAACCTCATAGGAATTTTTATTCAATTTATTTGAAATATTGTTATTTTATTCATATTCAGATACAAGCTATGTTAACGTGAATTCGGTACCAAAATCATACAAGGGAGAGTGTGAAAATGAGGAAATGGATTCTGTTTATGATTATCAGTTTTGTTACACTTGGATTAGTATTGCCTTCAGGCGAAGCTTCTGCTGAAGAAGTAAAGAGTCAATATACGCCCCAAGATTATGAAAAGTACCTCGCAAATTACGATTCAGATGCAGCTAAAGCAGCCGGTGTATCTCCAGAGTACATATCGTCAGCTGTTATGGAAGCTGGAAAAATCCTTGAAGATTTTAAAGCCTTATCAAAAGAAGATCAGGAAAAATTTGTGGAAAGCTTTACAAAGATCGATCCTATCAACATAGAAGAAAACGAAGTTGTAGTTGATGACCCAATCAATGCTATGGGGGACAAAGGCGTTTCTTACGAGAACTCAGTTAAGTTTTTCGGAGTACCCCAGACTACTTACAAAGTTTCCGTTAACTACAATGTATCTGGTGGAAAAGTGAAAAAGATCAACTCTTCAAATGCAAGAGTAGTCCGCAACTTGAATCCAGTAGTAAGAACAGGCTTAAATACAGGCGGCAAGAACGCTTGGGTTACAGGCGATAACAAAGCAGCAGTTTCAGGAAGTTTCTATTATCAAATCGGGCCAATCAAAGACATCGGTATCACTCTAGGTAACGTATTTATCAAAGCCGTCGGCGATAAAAATGGAAAACGCACTTACAAGAAATTCACCGTTGATTGAGCCTAAAAAGTGAGGTCATGGTATGTCTAAGCG